>NZ_JBHUSF010000204.1:0-16037 GCF_042673295.1 Rhodococcus sp. NPDC057014 | reverse complement strand
GGCCAGGACTGCACCGCCGCCACCCGCGCCTACGTCCAGCGTCCCCTCTACGAGAACTTCGTCCGGCGGGTCGCCGAACTGATGGACGAGGTGAAGGTCGGCCCCGCCGACGACACCGACACCGACATGGGTTCGCTGATCTCGCTGAAACAGCGCGACCAGGTCGCGGCGATGGTCGGCCGGGCCCGCGACGCCGGCGCGAAAGTGGTTCGCGGCGGGCGCATCCCGGAGCACACCCCGGACGCGGGCGCGTACTACGAGCCGACGCTGATCGTCGACGCGGCGCAGGACTCCGAGATCGTCCAGCAGGAAATCTTCGGACCCGTCCTCGTCGTGCTGCCGTTCGACACCGACGACGAGGCCGTCACCCTCGCCAACGACACTCCCTACGGCCTCGCCGCATCCGCCTGGACGCAGAACGTGTACCGCGCCCAGCGGGCCACCCGGGAAATCCAGGCCGGGTGCGTGTGGGTCAACGACCACATCCCGATCATCAGCGAGATGCCGCACGGCGGCTACAAGGCCTCCGGATTCGGCAAGGACATGTCCACCTACTCGTTCGACGAGTACACCAACGTCAAGCACGTCATGTCCGACATCACCGGAGAGGCGCACAAGGGCTGGCACGACCTCATCTTCGGCGGACACTGACCCCGAACACTTTCCAGCTACCCACCGGGGCGGGGTCGATCTCTTCTGCCGAGGAGGTCGACCCCCGGACACGACGGTCCCCGGCGCCCGCCGAAACCTCACACTAATGAGAGCGGGCACCTGAATCCCCAAGGAGGATTCACATGAGCACATTACCGGATTCACCTTCGGCGCCCGGATCCCCGGACGCTCCCGATCACAAACTGAAGAGAAGCCTCGGACTCTGGCAGCTGACGTTGCTGGGTGTCAGCACGCAGATCGGCTCCGGCTGGTTGTTCGCGGTGCTGTCGTCGGCGTCGGTCGCAGGCTCGGCCGCCATCCTGTCCTGGATCCTCGGCGCGGGCCTGTTCGTCGTCGTGTCGCTGACCTGGATCGAACTGGGCACCATGTTCCCGAGATCGGGCGGGATCGTGCGCTATCCGGCGCTCTCCCACGGCGCATTCGCCGGGTGGATCACCGGCTGGGGATACTGGATCGGCACGGTCTGCCTGCCCGCCATCGAAGCGCAGGCCGTCCTGACCTATCTCGGTGGTCGGTTCCCGCACCTCGGCCTGGTGAAGGTGGAGCAGGGCACCACCATCCTCGCCTGGCCCAACGGAATACTCTGCGGCATCGGCATTCTCGCGATCTTCTTCGTCCTCAACCTGTTCGGTGTGAAACTGCTGGCGAAGGTCAACACGTACGTGACGATCTGGAAGCTCGTCGTCCCGTGCCTGACGTTCCTCCTGCTGTTCTTCGCGTTCAACTCGAGCAACCTCACCGTCGGCGGCGGCTTCCTCCCCACCGGCGCGGGCGGCATCGTGCACGCACTCGCGATCGGCGGGATCGCGTTCGGCTACCTCGGCTCCCGGCAGGTACTCGACTACGGCGGAGAAGCGCGAAACCCCAAGCGCGACATCCCCTTGGCGATCGTGCTGTCCATCCTCATCCCGATGGTCGTGTACATCGGCCTGCAGATCGGCTTCCTCGGCGCACTCGACTGGTCCGACGCCGGGATCCCCGTCGGTGACTGGGCGGGTCTGCGGACCAGCGACTGGGCGTCGGCCCCGCTGTTCCAGGCCCTCGGTGCGGCCGGATTCGGCGCCTTCGCCACCGTCCTGCTGATCGACGCCGCCATCTCCCCGGCGGGCAACGGCTGGGTCACCCTCGGCAGCGCCGCCCGGGCGTCGTTCGCGTTCGGCATCGACAAATACGCCCCGAAGGGTCTCGCCAAGGTGAACCGGTACGGCATCCCGTGGGTGTCGCTCGTGGTCGCGATCGTGGTCAGCGCCCTCTTCATGCTCCCGTTCCCGAGCTGGTACCAGCTGGTGTCGGTGGTGTCGGTCTGCCTGGTGCTGAGCTACCTGATGGGCAGCGCGATCGCACCGGTGCTCCGCAAGACCGCACCCCACGCGGACCGCACCTGGCGGCTGCCCGCCATGGGTTTCTGGGCGCCCACCGGCTACGCGGCAGGCCTGTTCATCGTCTACGCCGCCGGCTTCGCGTCCCTCGCGCAGCTCCTGGTCATCGCGTTCGCCGGGGTGAGCATCTACGGCGCCTACACGTCGGTGAACCACGGCTGGGTGCGCAAACCCACTGGCTGGTCCATCTCGGCGGTGTTCCTGATCGTGTGGATCTACATCAGTTCCCGCGGCGGATGGTTCATGAACACCACCGAGGTGCAGCGGGCAGGCAGCTGGTCGTTCCCGGTCTACTTCGCGGCGATGACCGCGGCACTGCTCGGCTTCGTTCTCGCGCTGCGGGTGGCGAGCACCCCTGCCGGCCGCCGTCACCTCGACGCCGGTGTCTGGCTGATCGCCACGCTCCTCGCGACGCTGCTGGTGTCCTACTACGGCGAATTCGGCCCCCTCGACGAACCGCCGCTCGCCGACTCCTGGGACCTGCCGGTCGTGATCGCGCTGGCCCTGGTCAGTTACGTGTGGGCCGTCCGCAGCGGTTTCCACACCGAGCAACTCGACGCCGCGCTCGCCGACTCCGAATTCGCGGTCGAACCCGCCGCACCCACCCGCACACCGGCCCACCGGGCGACCCCGGCCGCCGCCGTGCACGAACAGGAGGTCCACTCGTGAAGGTTCTCGTCGTCGGAGGCACCGGCCGCATCGGCACGGCGGTGGTGGACGCCCTGACACCCGACCACGACGTCGTCGTCGCATCCCGCTCCACCGAGGTCGCGGTCGACCTCCGGGATGCCGCGTCCGTCACCGCGCTGTACGAACGGGTCGGGGCGGTGGACGCGGTGGTCAGTACCGCGGGCGTCACCCCGTTCCCCAGCTTCGGCGACACCACGACCGGCGACTTCCGGCAGGGGTTCGACGACAAACTGCTCGGGCAGATCGAACTGGTGCTGCGCGGGCTGCCGTTCGTCGCCGACCGCGGTTCGTTCACCCTGGTCACGGGGGTACTGGCCCGCGAACCGATTCGCTCGGGCGTGGTCGCGTCGACCGTCAACGGGGCACTGGAGGCGTTCGTGAAAGCGGCCGCCGCCGAACTTCCGCGCGGCATCCGGATCAACGCGGTCAGCCCGAGCGTCGTCACCGAGGCACTCGACGTCTACGGCGACTTCTTCCCCGGATTCGCGCCCGTTCCCGCCGCCGACGTCGCGCGCGCGTTCGTCAAATCAGTGGCCGGGATCCACACCGGCCGCGTCTACGAGCTGGGGTGACGGCAGGCAACCGTCAAACTGTAGGGTCTCGAGAGCCGCGGCGGTGCCTCTCTATCTGTCATCCCTGTAGGAGCGCGGTTTGTCAATGCTGGGGGTTTGGGGGTTCGACCCGCTTTGCGGGCAGCGCTGTGTGAGGGGCCGGGGGTCAATGCGGAGCGCCCGGAGCGTAGCGAGGACGAACGGCGTTGACGATGGGTCCCGAGCCGGCGCAGACTTCCGATGGGGGGTCGAGGTCGACGAACACGGTTGGCTATGTGGGGGTTTGGGGTTGTGTTTTCGTCTCCAACGTTGATGCATGGGTTGGGTAAGGCCGATTTCTCGGCTACCGGTCATCCCTTCGCCCGGCGCTCGCGGGCATGGAGCGGTGCGATGGCAACACGCGGGGTCAATCAAGCGGACGACCACGCCACGGTGTGGGGGTCATGACAAACAGCGGCCACGCACGTGTTGCGTCCGAGGTGCTCACGCCGCCCGATCCCGGGCCAGGGCGCGGATGTGTCCGTCACGGAGCCCGTAGTAGACGAGCGTGAGCAGCTTGCGGGCCGCGGCGACCTTGGCGATGCTCTTACCGCGGCGGGCCTCGATGCGATCTTTGTCGGCGGAGATCTTCGCCGTCGTCGGATGGCGTTGCACGGCCTCGACCGCCGCCCACCGCACCAGCTTGGAGCCCTGCTTCGTGATGTGCCCGCGGTGCACGGTCGTGTCCGATTCGCGGTGCTTGGGGGTCAGGCCGGCCCACGAGCACAGGTGCGCGGGATCGGCGAAACGGTGCACGTCTGAAGATCTCGGCGACGAAGATCGCGGCCAGGGTGGGTCCGACGCCGGGCAGTTCCTGGATGGCCGTGTAGCCGCGGTGGCCACATAGCTCGGCCGCGATCTGTCCGAAGAACCGGGCCTCGTGCTGATCGAGGACGTCGATGAGCTCGAGCAGCGAGATCACCCGCTGCGCATAGGGTTCGCCGAGCGGGACCCGGGCCAGCTTCTGGCGGCCGGTGACCCCGAACAGGTCCGACACCGGTATCAGGACTCCGGCCTTGGCGAGCACGGCGTGCACCTGCGCCTTGAGCCCGGAGCGCAGTGCGACCAGCTTCGCCCTGTAGCGCACCAGTTCGCGGAGCTCGCGTACCGGTGGCGGGGCGATCCAGGCCTCGGGCAGTCGGTGCATCCGCAGCAGGTCCGCCAGGTCACCGGCGTCACGTACGTCGTTCTTCACCCGCCTGTACCGAAATCCTTTGACGCCCAATGGGTGTGCAAGGTGCACCGTGGCGCCCGCCGCTTCGAGGGCGTCGACGGCCCAGTACCAGCCGTACGTCGCTTCGAGTACTACCTCGGGGTTCGGGCCGGCCTTCTCGATCTGCAATCCCAACGCCACCGGGTCGTTGAGGATCCGTACTGCCGACAATTGTTCACCCTCCGCCGTCTGGCGGACGATCACCGATCGTTGCCGGTGCAGATCGATCCCGACGACCTGCTTTCCGTCATACTCGTTCATAGGGGCCTCCTCTATCGTGTTGAAGTGACACCCCCCAGCATTCGCCGGGACCCACGAGAGCGGGGAGGCCCCGCTCCTACATCGCATCAAGCTGCGCTTGCGGAATCCGCTTGGTTTAGTCGATATCGGCGTTTCTCGTCGGCGAGCATGATGCGCCAGAGGTGATCAGATAGGTGCCGTTTGAGGGTGCGCCTCGCCGCTGCGAGCGTTTTGCCTTCATCGATTTTCTTGTCGTAGTACGCTCGGCCGGCACTGGCGGGCATTCGAGTCTGGACCATGGCGACGGTATAGAGCGCGCTGTTGAGTTGCCGGTCGCCGTGGCGGGAGAAGCCGCGGCGGTCGGTGTCGGCGCTGGCGATCTGTACCGGTGCCGAACCGTTGTAGTCGGCGTAGGCCGCGGCGGTCGGGAACCTGCTGGCGCACCCCGTGCGACCGATCAGCCGGGCCGCGGTCACCGCACCGATCCCGTCCACCTCCCACAGACGGGTGCCGTGCTCGTCGAGCGTATGGGCCATCTGCTTCTCGTTCGCCGCGAGCTGGTCATCGAGGCGGCGGATGTCGGCGATCAGATCTCGGCACAGACCGACGCGAGTTCGGTCGACTCCGCTGCGGGCACGGAAGCCCCGCAGCAGGGTGGTGGCCGATCCCGCGGTCAACGAGGTCGGCGCTCCGCCGGCGAACAGCTGTCGCAGCAACGCGTGCAACTGATTGACGAGACGAGTCCGACTGTTAGACATATTCGTTCGACGCTCGTCGAGCAGCGCAAGGATGTCGGTCGGGCCCTCGGGGTCCACCGAGCGGGCGTCGCGATGCAGGACGGCGACGCATGCGGCTGCGGCCGCGTCGATGCGGTCGTTCTTCCGTCGGCCGCCGCGGGAGAGTTGCCGGATCCTCCGCCATCGTTGTGAGCCACGCCCACTTTCAGAATCGCGGTCAACGGACCGCCAGTGACCGCCGCGAATGCCCGGCTCCAGATCGTTCGGGATGCCCCGATTGACACCCCGAAAGCAAAACCATCACCGGACGGGGCTATCGGAACAGTGCTGGTCAGCAAGTTCCGGTGAACGGCCAGCTTTCGGGACGTGCCGGTGCAGGTTCCGCACTCGGCGTCGTCCGCTCACCGAGATTCCTCCAGACTCTCCTACAGAGATTTCGCGATGATGCTCTTCATCACCTCGTTCGCGCCGGCGTAGATTTTCTGGACGCGGGCGTCCTCGTACATGCGGGCGATAAGGTATTCGCGCATGTAACCGTAACCGCCGTGCAGTTGGACGCAGCGGTCGATGACGGAGCACTGCTGTTCGGTGAGCCAGTATTTGACCATCGCCGCCTCCGTGGGGTCCAAGTGACCAGCCAGGTGTTCGCTGATGCAGTGGTCGAGGAACACCTCGCAGGTGCGGGTGATGGTCTGGCATTCGGCGAGCTCGAAGGCGGTGTTCTGAAATTCGAAGAGACTGTGCCCGAACGCCTGCCGTGATTTCGTGTAGTCGACGGTGTCCTCGACCGCGCGCCGCATGGCACCCACCGCCTGCGCGCCGATGATCAACCGTTCCTGCACCAGCTGTGCCATCAGCTGCCCGAAACCCTGTCCTTCCTGTCCGAGCAGGTTCGTCACCGGGACGCGGACGTCGGTGAACGACAGCTCGGAGGTGTCGGCGCCGTGCTGACCGACCTTGTCGAGAATTCGCCCGACGGTGAAGCCGGGGCAGTCGCGTAGGTCGACGATCAGCAGCGCCACGCCTTTGGCGCCGGCCTTCGGGTCGGTCTTGACCGCGAGGACGATCATGTCGGCCGAGGATCCGTTGGTGATGAAGGTTTTGGATCCGTTGACGACATACTCGTCGCCGTCGCGGATCGCGGTGGTCTTGATTGCCTTGAGGTCCGATCCGGCGCCGGGTTCGGTCATGCCGATGGCGCCGAGGATGTCCCCGGTCGCCATCCCCGGCAGCCACGTCGTCTTCTGCTCTTCGGTGCCGTATTCGAGGATGTAGTGCGCCCCGATGCCCGAGTGCACGGAGATGCCGAAGGACAGGTCGCCGGCGTAGCCCTGGGCGTCGAAGACGGCGAGGTCGTGTGCGAAGGTGCCGCCTCCGCCGCCGTACTCCTCGGGGATCGAGCAGCACAGCAGTCCGAGTTTGCCGGCCTCGAGCCACACCGAGCGGTCGATGCGGTGCTGGGTGTCCCAGGTTTCGTTGTGGGCGACGACTTCTCGTTCGAAAAATCCCGCGGCGAGGTCGGACAGTGCTGTGACCTCCTCGTCGTGCCAGGAGGGGACGTACTTCTTCATGGATGTTCCTTTTCGATCGTTCGTGGTGCGGTGCCGAGTCGCAGTGGAGGAGGTGCGCAGTGCTGGTGTCGCTTCACCCGTCTCTTACACGGCCTGCTTCTCGGCTCGCGCGGTCTGTGGGTACGTAGTGAGGAGCTTGTCCAGTTCCTGGTGATACGTAGCCACGTTGGCGACCTTGATCTGTTCGTACCCACGGACGAGATCGGGCAGTTCGGCAATCTCCACCGCCGCGGCGAGGCTGTGCGGGGTGAGCAGGTTCAGGAGTTGCTCGATGGTGTCGCGGTATTCGGCGATCAGCTCGCGTTCCATCTTCCGGATGTGGTGGTAGCCGAATACATCGAGCTTGGTGCCGCGAATCTTGCGCATCCGGTGCAGGGTCCGGAACCCGGGGTTGATCCAGGATCCGAGGGACAGCTTGTTCTTCATGCCCATGGCGCGCAGCATCGGGGGGTGCAGGCGCACGGACCGTTTCGCGCTCCGGCCGAAGGTGTCCTTGACCGCGGCGTCGAAGGCGGGATCAAGGGCCAGGCGGGCGACTTCGTACTCGTCCTTGTAGGCCATGAGCTTGAACAGGTTCTTCGCCACCGCCTCGGTCAGCGCGGTGGAACCGCCGACCGACGCGGCTTCACGCTGGCGCACCGACTCCACGAATTGGGCGTAGTCGCGGGCGTAGTCGGCGTCCTGGTAGTCGATGAGTTCGGCGGTGCGCAGTCCGACGAGGCGGGCGAGTTCGGAATCGGCTGCCGCCCGGACAGTGCCGGCGAGGGCCAATGCCTGGGGGGACGGGCCGGCCGGTTCGAACACTGCCCGCCGATTGCCGTCGATGGCGGCGGTGAGGGCGTCGGGGTCCGCGATGGCCTGGCGGCCGCGGCGGAACGCCTGCAGGTTCGCCTCGATCGAGACACCGTTGAGGGTGATCGCCTGTTCGATCGCGGCCGCGGCGATCGGCAGGACACCGGTCTGGAACGCGGCGCCGATCAGAAGCATGTTGGTGTACTGCTCGTCGTCGAACAACTCACGTGAGAGCAGGGCCGGGTCGAGGTAGATGGCGCGGGAGGTGGCGCCGTCGATGGCGGTGCGGATGGTGGTCAGTTCCGGGAAATGCACTGCGGTGTCGACGATCATCTGCCCGGTGGGGATTTCCGTGGTGGAGACGACGGCGACGGTGTCGGAGCTGTTGGCGACCTTCAAATTGTTGGGATCGGTGGCGACGAGGGAGTCGCAACCGAGGTAGAGGCGGCAGCGACCCCGTCCGATCTTCGAGGCGCCCTCGCGGAGTTCGGCGCTGATCTTCAGATCCGACACCACGGCGCCGCCCTTCTGCGCCAGGCCGGTCTGGTCGAGACTGCGGACGAACTTGCCGTCGATCACGGCGGCGGTGGCCAGGATCTGCGCGACGGTGATGACACCGGTGCCGCCGACGCCCATGATCCGCATCCCGAACTGGTCGTCGATCGCCGGCACGTCGGGGTCGGTGATCAGATCGGCAGCGATGGCCGGGACGGGGGTGCGCTGTTCCTTCGGGCCGGGGGTGATGGTCACGAAGGACGGGCAATCGCCCTTCAAGCACGAGTAGTCGAGGTTGCAGGAAGATTGGTGGATCGTGGTCTTGCGGCCGAATTCGGTGTCGGTGGGGTGCACCGACAGGCAGTTCGACTTTTCGCCGCAGTCGCCGCAGCCCTCGCAGATGCGTTCGTTGATCATCACCCGGGTGGTCGGGGTGGGCAGGGTGCCGCGCTTGCGTTTGCGGCGCTTCTCGGCGGCGCATTCCTGGTCGTGGACCAGGACCGTGACCCCGGGGATGGCCGCCAGTTCCGTTTGGACGTCGACGAGGTCGTCCCGGTCCCGGATCTCGACGCCCTTGGGCAGTTTCAGTGCGCTGATGCGCTTGCGGTCCTCGGTGGTGACCACGACCTTCTTGACGCCTTCGGCGAGCAGCAGCCGGGTGATCCGGTCCAGCGGCATGGCGCCGACCGGGTCCTGTCCGCCGGTCATGGCGACGGTGGCGTTGTAGAGCAATTTGTAGGTGACGTTCTCCCCGGAGGCGACGGCGGCCCGCAGCGCGAGGCTGCCCGAGTGCATGAACGTGCCGTCCCCGATGTTCTGGATGAGGTGGTTTTCCTCGAGGAACGGGGCCATGCCGATCCACTGGGCGCCTTCGCCGCCCATCTGGGTCAGCCCGATCACCTCACCGACCTGCTTGTCGTCCATCATCATCACCATGGCGTGACAGCCGATTCCGCCGCCGATCAGCGTGTCCGGTGCCACCTTGGTCGAGGAGTTGTGCGGGCATCCCGAGCAGAAATAGGGGGTGCGGTTCAACAACGGCAGCGCGATCTTCGAGGCCCTGGGGCGCTGCTTCCACTGCTGGACCGGTTCGATGCCGTATTCGTCGCCCAGTCGGCGGCTGAGAGCGTTGGCGATCAGGTCGGCGTCGAGCTCTCCGAAGATGTTGACCAGGGATTTGCCAGTCGGGTCGGTCTTACCGATGACCACCGGGGCGTCGGCGCGCCGGTAGAGGATGTCGCGGATCGCGGTCTCGAGGAACGCCCGCTTCTCCTCGACGACGATGATCTCACCGAGCCCGGCAGCGAATTGGTGCACGATCTCGGGGTCGACGGGATAGATCATGCCGAGCTTGAGGATGCGGATCCCATACCGGCGCAGGTCCGCAGGTTTGAGACCGAACGCCGACAGTGCCTCGCGCAGATCGAGATACGTCTTCCCGGAGGTGACGATGCCGATCCGGTCGTCGGGCCCGGACTGCACGATGTCGTTCAGTGTGTTGATGCGAGCGTAGTCGAGGGCACGGGGCAGCCGATCCATCATCTGGCTGCGTTCGAGGGTGAGCAGGTTCGGGCCGACGAGGTTGGCGTTCGGGGTGTAGGTGCTCGGGCCGATGTCACCGAAGCTGGGGTCGATCCGATCCGGGTGCACCACCGCCGAGCTCGCGCCGTCGGCGACGGCGGTGACGATCTTGAGTCCCGACCACAGGCCGGTGAACCGGGACAGGAACGGTGCATGCAGCCCGTAGTCGAGCACCTCCTGGGAATCAGCCGGGTAGAGGGTGGGGATGAGCAGGTCCGCCATCGCGACCTCGGACGCGCACGCCAGGCTCGAGGACTTCCCACCCGGGTCGTCGCCGACGAGGGCGACGGCGCCGCCGCGCGGGTCGGTGCCGACGAGGTTCGCGTGCCGGATGGCGTCGGAGGCGCGGTCGAGTCCGGGGGACTTGCCGTACCAGTACCCGGTGACCCCGTCCGGGCGCAGATGCCCGATCTGCGGTGCCATCTGGGTGCCGAGAACGGAGGTGGCGGCCAATTCTTCGTTGACACCGGGCCGGTGCACGAGGTCGTACTCGTTGAGGATCTTGCGTTTGCGGGCGATCTCGAGGTCGTACCCGGCCAGCGGTGACCCCTCGTAGCCGGAGACGAAAGACGAGGTGCGCAGGCCGCGCCGGCGGTCGAGGATGGCCCTGTCCCGCAGCACGCGAACCAACGCCTGGATACCGGTCAGATAGACCGAGCCGTCTTCGAGGACATAGCGGTCGTCGAGGGAGAACGTGGACGGGCGGGTCTGCAAGGTGGAGGACAAAGCTTGTGTTCCTTCTGTGATGTCGACGTCGGCGGTCAGGCGGGGGCAGTGCCCGGAGTCAGCCCGGCGACGAGTTCTTCCAGAGTCGCGGCCGCGTCGATGCGGTCGATGAAAGCGACTTCGGTGCCGTGAGCGTGCTCGCAGTGCTCGACGACCCGCGGGACGTCGAAGAACGGGATCACGCAGACACCGTCGATGTCGGCGACGATGTAGTCACCGGGGTTGACCAAATGCCCGGCCAGGGAGACCGGACCGTTCATCTGCACGGTCTCGTAGCGGTAGCGGGCGGCGGCGGGGTTCCGGGTGGCACTCCACACCGGCAGACCACTGGCGAGGATGGAGGCGGTGTCGCGGATCGCGCCGTCGACGACGCATCCGGCGATCTCCGCTTTCACCGCCCACCGGGCGGACAGGGCACCCATCACCGCACCGGACCGTGATCCCGAACAGTCCATGACCGCCACATCGCCGGGGCGGCCCAGGCCGTAGAGGTCGCGGTCGCCGAAGGTAGTGCCGCGCCCGTTTTCGCGGTTGCCGGTCACGTCCCCGCCGAGGGGCACATACCGCAACGTCACCGCGGGGCCGCACATCCGCGCATCGGCCGCCACCGGCGGCAGGTCGCTCGCGTTGATCGCCACGCCGATGCCGAGTTCGTCGAGGGCGTCGGCAACGGCGGACGTGATGTCGGGTATCGACAGCAACCGGGACGCATAGTCTTCGGCGTATCGCGGGATCTCGGTGGTGAGGATCTTCGACGGCGGAACGGTGCCGGTCATGCGTCCAGTCGTGTAGGTGAAGTCGGTGTCAGCCACGGATGACTCCTTCCATCGCGACCCGGCGCGATGTCGGCAGGGTGCGGCGGCGGGCCGCCTCGTAGGTGTCGATGTCCTCGGCGTCGCGCAGGGTCAGGCTGATGTCGTCGTAGCCGTTCAGCAGCCGCCAGCGGGCGTTGTCGTCCAGCTCGAACGGGTAGGTGACACCGCTCGCCCGCACCTCGCGTCGGACCAGGTCAACAGTGATCGGGACCTCGGGTCTGCACTCGATCGTGTTCCACAGTTCGTCGATCACCGACTGCTCGAGCGTGACGGTCAGCAGACCGTTCTTCAGGGAGTTGCCGCGGAAGATGTCGCCGAACCTCGGGGCGAGGACGGCTGTGAAGCCGTAGTTCTGCAGCGCCCAGACCGCCATCTCCCGGGACGACCCGACACCGAAGTTTTCCCCTGCCACCAGGATCGTCGCGTTTCGGTAGTCAGGCCGGTTGAGCACGAACTCCGGGTCGAGACGCCAATCGTGGAGCAGGGCGTCCGCATACCCCTCCTTGGTCACTCCGACGCAGAAACGCGCCGGAATGATCTGGTCGGTGTCGACATCGGAAACCCTCAGCGGCACTGCGATTCCGGTGTGTTCGGTGAAACAGTCCATGGGTGGTCAGTCCTCCAGGTCTGTGGGCGCGGTGAGGCGCCCGGTGATCGCGGTCGCGGCGGCCACCGCGGGTGAGACCAGGTGCGTCATCACGCCCCTCCCCTGCCTGCCCTCGAAGTTGCGGTTGTTGGTCGACGCCGCACGCTGGCCCGGTCGCAGCCGGTCGTCGTTGAGCGCCACGCACATCGAGCACCCGGAGTACCGGAGCGGGGCACCGGCCGCGGTGAAGATTTCGGCGAGGCCTTCCTCGACGGCCTGGGCGCGGACGGCCTCCGACCCCGGGACGACAAGGACCTCGACGCCCGGTGCGATCCGCCGACCTTCCCAGACTGCGGCGACCTCCCGCAGGTCCTCGATCCGGCCGTTGGTGCACGAACCGATGAACACCGCGTCGACCTCGATGTCGCGCAGCGAATCCCCCGGGGCCAGCTGCATATAGGCCAGTGCGCGTTCGGCGGCCGCACGGTCCACCGCGTCGATGAAGGTGTCCGGGTCGGGGACGCAGCCGTTGAGTGGGACGGACTGAGCGGGAGTCGTCCCCCAGGACACCCGAGGGGCGACGGTGCCGGCGTCGAGGTGCACTTCCTTGTCGAAGACGGCGTCGTCGTCGGACTGGAACGTCCGCCAGTACGCGGCCTCCTCCTCGAACGCGGCCCCGGAGGGCACATGCGGGCGGCCGCGCAGGTACTCGATCGTGACCTCGTCGGGGGCGATGAGACCGGCCCGGGCCCCTGCCTCGATCGTCATGTTGCACACCGTCATCCGGCCCTCCATCGACAGGGCACGAATGGCCTCGCCCTGGTATTCGATGACATAGCCCTGCCCACCGCCGGTGCCGATCTGCTCGATCACCGCCAGGATGAGGTCCTTCGCCGTCGCCCCGGACGGCAGATGACCGTCGACGACGACACGCATGTTCTTCATCGGCGCCATCGGCAGGGTCTGGGTGGCCAGGACGTGTTCGACCTGGCTGGTGCCGATACCGAAGGCGAGCGCGCCGAAGGCACCGTGGGTGCTGGTGTGCGAGTCACAGCACACCAGCGTCATCCCGGGCTGGGTCAGTCCCAGCTCCGGACCGATGACGTGGACGATGCCGCGCGCGGAATCACCGAGCGAGTACAACTCGATGCCGAAATCGCGGCAGTTGCGCCGAATGTGGTCGAGTTGCTCGGCCGCGGCCGGGTCGGTGATCGTGCGCAGCACGTCGTCGGTGGGGGTGTTGTGGTCCTCGGTGCCCACCGTCAGATCGGGGCGGCGGACGGTCCGGCCCGCGGCGCGCAGACCCGCGAACGCGGCAGGGGTGTTCACCTCGTGCAGCAGGTGCATGTCGATGTAGATCAGATCCGGTTCGCCCTCAGCGGAGCGCACGACGTGGCTCCTCCAGATCTTGTCCGCCAGCGTGTAACCCATGGTCAGCGCCTGTCCCTTCCCGTAACCCGCGTCCGCCCTCCGGTGATGGTGGCGTTGACGACGGCAAGCGGTGTGCGCGGATCGAACGCTCGCCGATCGCACCGCTGCTCTGTGTGACACACAACATAGACAGACCTGTACCGTGAGATAAACCGACAACCCAAAATTGCTACCAAGTGCTCAACGCAAGCCCTCGGCGCCATAGCCGGATGCGCATCTGGACCAATTTTCGACCCACGCGACAGGACTACCGATGGACGGCTTCGACAAACTCGATCTCGACCTTCTTCGGCTCATCGTCGAAGAACCCCGCGCCGGTGTGCGCGAGTACTCCCGCAGACTCAACATCGCCCGCAACACCGCCCAGGCCCGGATCACCAAGCTGGAAAAGGCCGGTGTGATCGTCACCTGGCGCCCACAGGTCAATCTCGCCCCTCTGGGTTACGCAGTGATGGCCTTCGTCCACGTGCATATCGCGCAGAGTCAGGTCAACGAGACACTGGAACGACTGACCGCGATACCGGAGCTGATCGAGGCCAACACCGTGTCCGGCGAAGGAGATCTCTTGTGCCGCTTCGTCGCCCGCGACAATTCACATTTCGAGGACGTCCTGCAGGCTGTCATGAAAACCGAGGGTGTGTTGCGCACCCGCTCCGAGATCGTCCTGAGCCGGCGCATCTGGCCCCGGACCATCCCGATCGTGGAGAAGCTCCGGACAGAGGCCTAGACGCAGGAACTCCCGGCGAGCCGGCCCATTTCGCGCCGTTGGTCCTCGATACGCCGAACACCTGAACGGTTCCCCAGCCGAGCGCAGAAAAATTGAGCAATTGGCCCTCCGCGAAGGATTGCGGCTGTCAGGAGTTGAGCATCTGGATGCTTTCTCCTCGATCGAGTTGATTCTGTGACTGCCATCACCCTTCAATAGCGGGGCGTGGGTGCGCCACAGAGGTCCCGCAACGGATCCGGTGCCACCACAGTCGGCTCCCCGCTGTCCGGCTCATCCCCGGCAGGCGCGCTCGGATAACCGGGCAACCACCGAAAGGGTTACCTCGATGATCTACTTCATCTCGATCGCGGCGCTGATAGCGCTCTTCGCGATCGGCACCATGACCCCCATCAACATGGGCGTCCTGGCGTTCGCCGCAGCCTTCGTCATCGGCGGCTGGCTGTCCGGAATGCCCATGGACGACATCTTCGGGTTCTTCCCCGGCAGCATCTTCACCATCATCGTCGGCATCACGCTGCTGTTCGGCATCGCCCGGGTCAACGGCACCGTCGACCTGATCGTCTCCGGCGCCCTCAAGCTCGTCCGAGGCAAACGCTGGGCCATCGTCTGGCTGATGTTCTTCCTCGGCGCCGGTCTGATGACCATGGGCTCGGTTCTGGCCGTCGGCATGCTCGCCCCCATCGCCATGCCGATCGCCAAGCGCTACAAAATCGATCCCCTGCTGATGGGAATGATGATCAGCCACGGTGTGCTCGGTGCCGCCTTCTCCCCGATCACCGTCTACGGCGCCTTCACCAACGGCTGGCTCCAGTCCGCCGGCCTACCCACCAACCCCCTCGCCCTGTATGTCATCCCCCTTGGACTGAGCTTCCTGCTCGCCCTCGGACTCTTTCTCGTCCGCGGCAGGGACCTGCTCCGCGCCGATGACCAAACGATCGACATCGACGACCTCACCGGTGACAACCCCACCGTCGACGGCAGCCCCGCACCGGGACCGCGCGGCGGCGACCTCGTTCACTCCGGGGCGAGCACCGGCCAGCACGCGGCCTCCGCTCGACCGGGGGCGGGGCCGATGGTGCTGACCACCGGATCGCCACAGCCCGCCGGCACACCGGATCGGCTCGAAGAGATTGAATCCACCGGCTTCACTCCGCTGCGGGTCCTGACCCTGCTCGGCATGGTTGCCCTGCTCATCGGCTCGGCCGTGTTCCAGATCGACGTCGGTGTGTGCTCGATGGTCATCGCGGCCATCCTCCTCGTACTGGCACCGAACAAGCACAAGCCCGCCGTCAACAATGTCACCTGGTCCGCCGTTCTCCTCGTCTGCGGAATGCTCACCTACATGAGCGTGCTCAAAGCCAACGGCACCCTCGAATTCCTCGGCGACGCTGCCGCATCCCTCGGCTCTCCGCTGCTCACCGCGCTGATTCTCTGCTACGCCGTCGCCGCTGTGTCCGCCGTCGGATCATCCATCGGAACCCTCGGCATCGTCCTCCCCCTCGCGGCACCGCTGCTGATGATGGGCGAGGTCGGCCTCATCGGTTTCGTCGCCGCAGTCTCCTTCTCCGCAGTGATCGTCGACGTCAGCCCGCTCTCGAGCAACGGCGTCATGGTCCTCGCCAACGCCCAGGTCCCCGACCGCGACAAATTCCAACGCTCCCTCTTCAAGTACACCGGCTACATCGTCCTCGTCGCCCCGATCCTCGCCTGGCTCATCGTCGTTCTCCCGACCTCGATGTAGTCCTGTCAATGACGACGTCCAACAGCTGTAGCGCAGGTCGCCCCCCTTGGG
>NZ_JBHUSF010000203.1:0-16097 GCF_042673295.1 Rhodococcus sp. NPDC057014 | reverse complement strand
GGGCCCCTACCTTACCTTGACGGCCCCCGCCGCCACCTTGTCCCGCGCGGCGGCGGGCCGGACCCCCCCCCACCTCTTGGGGGCCGCCCCCCGTTTCGAGGCCGCCCAGGGCGGCCGCGGCGGGCTCGGCAACGCTGCCCTCTCGTCGAAGGCGCGCAAGGCGCCGGGTTTCGCCCTCCTCGGTGAGGACGGCGTCGAGCGCGAACTGGTCCTCGAACTGAAGTCCGTCGCCGATGTCGGGCTGGTCGGATTCCCGTCGGCGGGCAAGTCCTCGCTGGTGTCCGTGCTGTCGGCGGCGAAGCCGAAGATCGCCGACTACCCGTTCACGACCCTCGTGCCGAACCTCGGCGTCGTGTCGAGCGGCGACACCACGTTCACGGTGGCCGACGTGCCCGGTTTGATCCCCGGCGCGAGCGACGGCCGCGGACTGGGGCTGGACTTCCTGCGCCACCTCGAACGGTGCGCCGTGCTGGCCCACGTCGTCGACTGTGCGACGCTCGACCCCGGCCGCGACCCGGTCTCGGACATCGATGCGCTCGAGGCGGAACTCGCCGCGTACAAGGGTGCGCTGTCCGGCGACGCCGGGCTCGGTGACCTCGCGGACCGGCCCCGCATCGTGATCCTGAACAAGGCCGACGTGCCGGAGGCGGCCGAGTTGGCAGAGATGGTCACCCCCGACCTCGAGGCCCGCGGGTGGCCTGTCTTCACCATCTCGGCGGTCAGCCGAGAGGGATTGCGCCCGTTGACGTTCGCACTGGCGAAGCTGGTGGCGGATTACCGTGAGGCGCACCCGAAGGCCGCGCCGAAGCGGCAGGTGATCCGCCCGGTGATCGCCAACGAGAACAGCTTCAGCGTCGTCGCCGACCCCGAGATCCCCGGTGGGTTCATCGTCCGCGGCACGCGGCCGGAGCGCTGGGTGCGGCAGACGCAGTTCGACAACGACGAGGCCGTGGGCTACCTCGCCGACCGACTTGCGCGGCTCGGTGTGGAAACCGAACTCGTCAAGCAGGGTGCGGAGCCCGGTGCGTCCGTCACGATCGGCAACGTGAGCTTCGACTGGGAGCCCCAGACACCGGCCGGCGTCGATCTCACCCGCACAGGCCGCGGCACCGACCCGCGTCTGGATCAGGTGGAGCGCATCGGCGCGACCGAACGCAAGCACGCATCCAGGGTCCGTCGCGGTCTCGAAGGCCTCGACCCCGAAGACCAGTGAGCGCCACCCGGCGCACGGTCGCGTCGGCGGGCAGCATCGTCGTGAAGATCGGCTCGTCCGCGCTGACCAGTCTGGTCGGCGGGCTCGACGTCGGTCGGCTCGACGCGCTGGCCGACGCGATCGAGGCACGGATGCGTGCCGGTTCCGACGTCGTCGTCGTCTCCTCCGGCGCCGTGGGCGCCGGCCTGGCCCCGTTGGGGCTGACGAAGCGGCCACGGGACCTGGCGACGAAGCAGGCCGCGGCGAGTGTCGGCCAACTGGCGCTCGCCCACGCCTGGGGCACCTCGTTCGCCCGGTACGGGCGCACGGTGGGGCAGGTGCTGCTCACTGCGGACGACATCGCCCGCCGAGCGCAGCACCGCAACGCGCAGCGCACCCTCGACCGTCTGCGCGCCCTGCACGCGGTCGCGATCGTCAACGAGAACGACACCGTCGCCACCGCGGAGCTGCGGTTCGGTGACAACGACCGGCTCGCGGCACTCGTCGCGCACCTGGTCGGCGCCGACGCACTCGTGTTGCTGTCGGATGTCGACGGGCTGTACGACGGCGACCCGCGCAAGGGCAATGCGACGCTGATCCCCGAGGTGAACAGCCCCGAGGATCTGGACGGGGTGGTCGCGGGCTCGGGCGGCGCCCTCGGTACCGGAGGGATGGCGTCCAAGCTGTCCGCGGCGCGCCTCGCCGCCGACGCGGGTGTGCCGGTGCTGCTCGCGGCGGCCTCGGACGCGGGGGCGGCGCTGCGGGACGCCAGTGTGGGGACCGCGTTCGCGGCCCGACCGTCCCGGTTGTCGGCGCGTAAGTTCTGGGTGCGGCACGCCGCGGACGAGCAGGGGGTCCTGCACATCGACGAGGGGGCAGTCCGCGCCGTCGTCACCCGGCGGCGGTCACTGCTGCCTGCGGGCATCACGGCGGTTTCGGGACGGTTCTACGGCGGCGACGTCGTGTCACTCCTCGGCCCCGAGGAACGTCCCGTGGCCAGGGGAGTGGTGGCGTACGACTCGGCGGAGATCAGCGACATCCTCGGCAAGTCGACCCAGGAACTGCCTGCCGAGATGCAGCGGCCCGTGGTCCACGCCGACGACCTGGTGCCACTCTGACGGTCAGGCGGGTAGCGCGGACGACGCGTCGAGCAGCGCGGTGAGGGCTTCCGAGCAGCCGGCGTGCACGGTGAGGGTGGCGAACTCGTCGCCGCGCGTCGCGCCCCGGTTGACGATCGCGATGGGGATTCCGCGTTTGGCGGCGTGCCGGACGAAGCGCAGTCCCGACATGACAGTGAGCGACGACCCGGCCACCAGCAGTGCCTCGGCCTCGTCGACCACGTCGTAGGCGGCCGCGACCCGCGGTTTCGGGACGGACTCGCCGAAGTACACGATGTCGGGTTTGAGCATGCCGCCGCACGCCTCGCAGTCGACCATCCGGAAATGCTCGGTGCTGGTGACGACCGCGTCGGCGTCCGGTGCGATCTCCACTCCCTGTGCGGCGGCGACGGTTTCGGCGAAACCCGGGTTCGCACGCTCGAGCCGGTCGGCGAGCGTGGCCCGCGAGATCAGTGCATTGCACGCCAGGCACCGGACCTGGGCGTACGTGCCGTGCAGGTCGATCACCCGGCGACTGCCGGCCTTCGTGTGCAGAAGGTCGACGTTCTGGGTGACGACCGCACATGCGACACCGGCCCGTTCGAGCGCCGCCAGGGCGCGATGGCCGGTGTTGGGCCGGGCGGCGTCCATGTGCCGCCAGCCGAGGTGGTTCCGCGCCCAGTAGTGGCGGCGGAAATCGGGGTCACCGGTGAACTGCTGATACGTCATGGGAGTGCGCGGGGGCGAATCCGGACCGCGATAGTCGGGGATCCCGGAATCCGTGGAGATGCCGGCGCCGGTGATCACACACAGGCGCCGGCCCCCGAGTACGTCGATCAGTGGGGCGAACACGCTCTCCAGAATAGCGCCGGTTCAGTACCCGACCACGGGATCGATCAGAGCGGTGAGATGCTCACCCGCGACGAAGCGGGTGACGTTCAGCGCCACGTGCTCGGCGAACGCCGGGGGGCGGACGGCAGGCGGGTTGGAATCGTGCGGGGTGATGATCACGTTCGGCAGATTCCACAGCGGGTGACCGTCGGGGAGCGGTTCGGGATCGGTGACGTCGAGTCCCGCACCGCCGATCGTGTTGTCCCGCAGCGCTTTCACCAGTGCGTTGGTGTGGACGAGTGAGCCGCGCGCGACGTTGATCACCCACGCGGTCGGCTTCATCTGTGCGAACTCCGCGGCCCCGACCAGATGATGGGTGGCGTCGGTGGCGGGAGCCCCGAGCACGAAGTGGTCCGCCCGGGCCCACACCTCGCCCAGGCGGGTGGTGGGAAGCGTCTCGATCGCGCCCGGCACCGGGCTGCCGGAACGATTCACCGCGATGACGTCGGCGCCGACGCCCGCGAGCATCGGGATCAGCGCCCGGCCGATTCCGCCGGCGCCCACGATCGCGACCGTGGTGCCGCGCAGGGTGCCGACCTTCGAGAAGAACTCGTGCTGGCGCCAGGTCTTCGCCTCGAGGTGCTCGGGCAGCGCCCGCACCCCGGCCAGCAGCAGCGTCAGCGCGTGCTCGGCGACCGTCGCGGCGAACGCGCCCGCCGCCGACGTCCACAGCACGGTGGAGTCGGGTCTGATCACCTTCGCGGCGAACCATTCCTCGACACCCGCGGAGTTCAGCTGCACCCAGCGGATGTTCTCGGGAAGCGGGTCCGGGAACCCGATCGGACCGGTGGTCCAGACCAGGGCGTCCGCGGACTCGAGGGGTGCCACACGGGCACCGCCCCGGCGCACCGCATCCTCGAGGAGCGGGTCCGGGGCGGGTCCGATGGCTATAGCTGGAACAGCAGCGTCGTCGGCCATGGGGTCGAACTTACGCGGGAACCTCGATCAAGGGGTAGACACCGTTTTCGTCGTGGACCTCACGGCCGGTGACGGGCGGGTTGAACACGCACAGCATCCGCATTTCGGTCTCGGGCTCGACACGGTGACGCTCGTGACCGTTGAGCAGGTACATCGAACCGGGACCGAGTTCGTAGACCGTGTCGTTGTCGAGGTCGATCAATTTGCCGGTTCCCTCGACGAGCCAGACGGCCTCGACGTGGTTGGCGTAGTGGAACTCGTTGACCGAGCCCGCCTTGATCGTGGTCTCGTGGAACGAGAAGCCCACTTTGTCGCCGCCGAGGATGATGCGCTTGCTGCGCCAGTTGCCGTCCTCGCTGGTGATGTCGCGCTCGGTGTCGGTGATTTCTGCGGTGGTGCGAACGATCATGGGTGTCAGTCCTCTCTCTAGCTGCAGACCTTGCCGGTGGCGTCGGCGAGAATCGCCAGGCCGTGGTCCAGTTCCTCGTCGGTGATGGTGAGCGCCGGCAGGAGTTTGACCACCTCGTCGGACGGTCCGGACGTCTCCGCGAGCAGTCCCTCGTCGAACGCGAGCTTGCAGACCTTGCCCGCGTGCTCCGGCTCCTCGAACACGAGGCCCTGGACGAGCCCGCGGCCGCGGGTGGACACGGAACCCTCGAACTGGTTCGCCAACTCGGTGAACGCCTGGTGGATCTTCTCGCCCTTGGCCAGCGTCGACTTGTGCAGGGTGTCGTCGGACCAGTAGTGGTCCAGGGCGACCTTCGACGTGACGAACGACGGGTTGTTGCCGCGGAACGTGCCGTTGTGCTCACCCGGGCCCCACACGTCCAGCTCACGCTTGAACAGGGTCAGCGCCATCGGGAGGCCGTACCCGCCGATGGACTTCGACAGGCAGACGATGTCCGGGGTGATGCCGGCGATCTCGAAGGAGAAGAACGGCCCGGTGCGTCCGCAGCCCATCTGGACGTCGTCGACGATCAGCAGGATGTCGCGCTCGGCGCACAGGTCCGCGAGGGCGCGCAGCCACTCGGGGCGGGCGACGTTGACGCCACCCTCACCCTGGACCGTCTCGACGATCACGGCGGCAGGACGGTTCAGGCCACTGCCCGAGTCGTCGAGCACGCGGGAGAACCAGTGGAAGTCCTCGGTGACTCCGTCGAAGTAGTTGTCGAACGGCATCGGGGTGGCGTGCACCAGAGGGATGCCGGCGCCGGCGCGCTTCATCGAGTTACCGGTGACCGACAGGGCGCCGAGCGTCATGCCGTGGAAGGCGTTGGTGAAGTTGATGATCGACGAACGACCCGTCACCTTGCGCGCCAGTTTCAGCGCGGCCTCGACCGTGTTGGTACCGGTGGGTCCGGGGAACTGGACCTTGTAGTCGAGACCTCGCGGTTTCAAGATCTTGTCCTGGAAGGTCTCGAGCAGGTCGCGTTTGGCCACGGTGGACATGTCGAGACCGTGCGTGATGCCGTCGCCGACGATGTAGTCGACGAGCGCCGACTTCAGGACGGGGTTGTTGTGGCCGTAGTTCAGCGAACCTGCGCCGGCGAAGAAGTCGAGGTAGTCGCGGCCGTTCTCGTCACGGATCCACGATCCGGACGCCGACTCGAAGACGGCGGGCCAGCCGCGGCTGTAGCTGCGAACCTCGGACTCGAGGCTCTCGAAAATGTTGGTATCGAAATTAGTCATGTTGCTGCATTCCTCCGGGGCATGCTCTTAGCCGATCGTGTACAGATCTTCGGCTTCGTGTCCATCGGGAAAATCGTTAGGGGAGAACAGTTCCTGCTTGTTGATCGCCGTATCTCGGCGACGCGCCAATGCTGTGAACAGCGCGATCGAAGCCTCGTTGTCGGGGCTGATCGTCGTTTCGAGATGGGTAATCCCTTCGGGTGCAAGGCGATCGAGCAGCGCGCTCAGCATGCGACCTGCAATTCCCTTGCCGCGCTGGTCGGCGTCTACGGCAACCTGCCAGACGAACAGCGTCGCAGGGGATTCTGGGCGGATGAAGCCCGAGACGAATCCCACGACGCGCTCGTCGACAACTGCGACGACCGACGATCGGCTGAAATCTCTACACCACAACAGGTATGCGTAGCTCGAATTGAGATCGAGCACTTCCGTGTTCCTGGCGATCTCCCAGAGCCGGACTCCGTCAGTGATCTCTGGACTTCTGAACAACACCGCGTCCGGCGCGGTGGTCGGGATGGCACTCTTCTGAACAGGCGTCATTGGAAATTCGAACCTAACAACCATCCCCTTCGATTTCACGTGCCTCGCGAAATTGGACAGTTCAGGCGGCAGAGCTTTGCAGGTGAGACGTGCAAAGTGATGCTCATCACATTATGTAACTTTTGGGTGAACCGCAAGCGACACACTTCGCCTATTTGAGACTCGCGAGCGCGAAGGGGAGGACCGATGTCGCACCCGCGGAGCGGAGCGTTCGAGCGGCCATCGTGAGGGTCCATCCGGTGTCCGTGAGGGTGTCGACGAGCAGCACCGGTCCGGTGCCCGCGGAGACACCGGGGGACTCCCAGGCATCGACGAGCCCGGCCACCCGGTAGGCGGAGTTGGCCGCGGACACCGGCGGGTGCTCGGGGCGCAGTCGCAGAACCCCCAGGTCGGTGAGGCGGCCCACCGCCGCCAGCTGCCCCGCAACCGACGCCGACAGAAGCGGGTGGGTGGCCGATTCGACCGCCATCACCGCCGTGGGCCGCTCGGCCCAGTCCCAGGACGCCAGTACCTGGATGCAGGCCTTCAGCACCGCGTCGGGCGCCGGGCCGTCCGGTTCGTCGAGCAGGGAGCGCAGGCGCTGGCCCCAGCCCAGATCGGACAGCCGGCCCAGGACGCGACCCGGTTCGGGACCGTCGGAGATCTTCCCGGACAGCGTCACGCCGAGCTTCGCGAGGCCCGTGGGCCACTGTTTGCGGGGCGCCAGATCCACGCCTGGGCGCTCGAGGCGCGCTCGGGTCTGTTGCACCGCCTCGGCGTCGACGGTCGCGTCGTGGCGCTCTCCGGTGCAGTTGTCGCACCGGCCGCAGTCGGACGTGCCCGCCGCCAGGCCCGGGTCGTCGAGCTGTTCGCGCAGGAACGCCATCCGGCACGTGGTGATCCGCTGGTACTCGATCATCGCCTGCTGCTCGGATTCGCGGGCACGCTCGAGACGCTCGTACCGGTCGGCGTCGTACGTCCAGGGCTCCCCGGTGCCCACCCAGCCGCCTCGTACCCGGCGCACGGCGCCGTCCACGTCCAGGACCTTCAGCACCATCTCCAGCCGGGTGCGGCCGAGCTCCACGAGTGGTTCGAGCGCCTGCGTGGACTGCGGCCGGTCGGTGTCGAGGACCTCGATCACCCGGCGCACCACGTGCTCGCGGGGGAACGCGACGGACGCGAAATAGCTCCAGATCTGCTTGTCCTCGGATCCGGGCAGCAGGATCACCTCGGCGCGGTCGGTGGACCGGCCTGCGCGCCCGACCTGCTGGTAGTAGGAGATGGGCGACGACGGCGCACCGAGGTGAACGACGAACCCCAGGTCGGGCTTGTCGAATCCCATCCCGAGCGCGGACGTGGCCACCAGCGCCTTGACGCGGTTGCCGAGCAGGTCCTGCTCGAGGGTCTCGCGCTCGGCGGCGTCGGTCTGCCCGGTGTATGCGGCGACCGTGTGCCCCCGCTCGGACAGCAGGCTCGCCAGGTCCCGGGCCGCCGACACGGTGAGCGCGTAGATGATGCCCGAGCCGGGCAGGGTGTCGAGCTTCTGGGCGAGCCACGCGGCCCGGGCGGTGGCCTCCGGAATCTGCACGACCGACAGGTGC
The DNA here is from genome assembly GCF_042673295.1 of Rhodococcus sp. NPDC057014. Taxonomy (NCBI): domain Bacteria; kingdom Bacillati; phylum Actinomycetota; class Actinomycetes; order Mycobacteriales; family Nocardiaceae; genus Rhodococcus; species Rhodococcus sp. NPDC057014. Next base: position 8,190 of record NZ_JBHUSF010000203.1, on the reverse strand, counting down.
AGCGACTCGCGTTCGAGGCCGCCGCGCAGGACGAGGGTCTCCGCGCCACCCACCCCGAGCTGCGTGGAGACGTCGGAGACGACGCGATCGTTCGCCGTGGCCGTGGTGGCCAGCACGGGGATGCCCTCGCCCAGCTCGGCGATCAGCGTGCGGATCCGCCGGTAGTCGGGGCGGAAGTCGTGACCCCAGTCCGACACGCAGTGTGCCTCGTCGACGACGACGAGACCGGCGTCGGCGGCGAGTGAGGGCAGCACCTGGTCGCGGAAGTCGGGGTTGTTGAGACGCTCGGGGCTGACGAGCAGCACGTCGAGTTCGTTGTCCGCGACCCTGGTGTGGATGTCGTCCCACTCGGTGACGTTCCCGGAGTTGATGGTGGCGGCGCGCACCCCGGCGCGCTCGGCGGAGGCCACCTGGTTCCGCATCAGCGCCAGCAGCGGCGACACGATGACCGTCGGACCGTGCCCGTGTGCCCGCAGGAGCTTCGCCGCGATGAAGTACACCGCCGACTTGCCCCAGCCCGTGCGCTGGACGACGAGGGCCCGTCTGCGCCCCACCACGAGCGCCTCGATGGCCGTCCACTGGTCGTCGCGGAGGGTGGCGTGCTCGCCTGCCAGCTCGCGGAGCAGCCGTTCGGCCTCGTCACGGAGTGCGGGTTCGGTGGCGGTCGTCATGCCCCCATGGTGCACGACCGGGGTGACACGGACGATCCAGGCAGGTGCGGGGCACTCAGCCGGGAAGGGCCGCCTCGATCTCGGCGAGGGTGGGCGACGACGTGGACGCGCCACGGCGGGTGGTCGCGAGCGCGCCCGCCGTGCACGCGAACGGGACGGCGGTCTCGGGGCCGTCGCGCCACGCCACGCCGAGGGCACCCGCGAAGGCGTCGCCCGCGCCGGTCGTGTCGACCACCTCGACTGCCGGGGAGTCGGCGTGGAGAGTGGTGCCGTCGCGGCCCGCGTAGTCCGCGCCCGACGATCCCAGCGTGGTGACGACGTGGGGGACGGCGCCGGTGACGGCGGCGCCGAGTTGCCCGGCCTCGGTCCGGTTCACCAGCAGCACGTCGATCAGCTCCACGAGCTCGGGCGGAAGTGGCTGCGCCGGTGACGCATTCACCATCACGACGGTGCCGTGGGCCGCGGCGTGCGCCGCCGCGGCCACCACGGTGCCCAGAGGTATCTCGAGTTGGCACAGCAGGACGTCGGCGTCCGCGACCGCCGCGAGCTCGGCGGGAGTCAGGTCCACGACGGTGCTGTTGGCGCCGGGGACCACGACGATGCTGTTCTCGCCTGCGGCGTCGACGGTGATCGCCGCGATCCCGCTCGGCCCGTCGACCTCCCGCAGATACCGGGTGTCGACCTCGGCGTCGACGAGGGCCTGCCGCAGGTCGAGGGCGAACACATCGGAGCCGACCGCCCCGACGAACGTCACGGCCCCGCCCGCCCGCGCCGCGGCGATCGCCTGGTTGGCACCCTTGCCGCCCGGGGTGGCAGCGAAGGCGCTTCCCAGGATCGTCTCCCCGGGCCCGGGCAACCGCTCGGTCGCCGTCAGTAGATCCATGTTGACGCTGCCGACCACGGCGACCCTGGGAGCGGACATATCCCGAGACTAGCCCGCGTCGGCGGGCGCCGTCTCCTGTGCGGGCGCAGCGGATGCGTCGCCCGTGCGGCGGAGGCGCTTCAGGATGCGCCGGGCCTCCGCGTCCGTGGACACGGCGGGCGGCGAACCCTCGAGGGGCTTGCGGGCGGTCTCCGAGATGAGCAGCACCGCGATCCCGCCGACGACCGCCGCGGCCATCATGTACATCGGCGCGACGAGGTCGCTGCCCGTCGCGTCCTGCAGTGCCGTGAGCACCAGGGGAGTGGTGCCACCGAATATCGACACCGCGAGGTTGTATCCGATCGCCAGGCCGCCGTAGCGGATCCCGGTGGGGAACAGTGCGGGAAGGACCGACGGGAACACGCCGACGAACAGCAGCAGCAGGCCACCGAGGATCGCGAGGCCCAGGAAGACGGTGAAGTAGTGGCCCACCCCGATCAGCAGGTACGCCGGCAGCGACAACGCGAAGAAGCCGACGAAACCGGCCAGCAGCAACGGTTTACGACCGACGCGGTCGGACAGCTTTCCGACGAAACTGATCGCCACCATCATGATGAGCATCACGATGATCATGAGGACGAGACCGTGCGATTCGTCGTAGCCGAGTGTGTTCGACAGGTACGTCGGCATGTAGCTGAGCAGGCCGTAGTGCGCGATGTTGTAGGTGGCGACCAGGATCACGCACAGCACCAGCGGACGCCAGTTGTCCACCAGCGTCTCGCGCAGTTTGCGTCCCGTGGATTCGTCTGCGAGCGAACGCTCTTCGGCCTGCTCCATCTGCTGGAACGCGGGCGTCTCCTCCAGCCGCAGCCGCAGGTACAGGCCGATCAGGCCCAACGGTCCGGCGAGCAGGAACGGAATCCGCCACGCCCAGTCGATCAGGGCGTCGGCGCTCACCACGGTGCTGATGACGGTGACCAGCCCCGCGGCCGCGACATACCCGGCGAGGGTGCCGAATTCGAGGAAGCTCGCGAAGAACCCGCGGCGTTTGTCCGGTGCGTACTCGGCGACGAACGTGCTCGCGCCGCCGTACTCGCCGCCCGTGGAGAATCCCTGCACGAGCCGGAACAGCACCAGCAGGATCGGTGCCGCGAGCCCGATGGATCCGTAACTCGGGATCAGGCCGATGGCGAACGTACTGCCCGCCATCAGGATGATCGTGGTGGCGAGTACCTTCTTGCGGCCGATCCGGTCGCCGAGCGGACCGAAGAACAGTCCACCGAGGGGGCGGACGATGAAGGCCGCAGCGAAGATCGCGAACGTCGACAGTAGCTGTGCGGTGCCGCTGGCCTCGGGAAAGAAGACCTTGCCGATCGTGGTCGCCAGGTAGGCGTACACGCCGAAGTCGAACCACTCCATGGCGTTACCGAGCATCGTCGCCTTGACGGCGCGTGTGACGGAGGCCTCGTCGGTGACCGTGACATCAGGTGATTCGGCCACCTCGGCCGACGTGATCGAGTGATCTGGTGCATTCATGTCGTGCGCTCCCCAGCGCAGTTATCACCCGCACGGGGCACGTACCTGATGCACGCATCTTTTCGTCGCCCGCACGGCGATTGCTGGTCGGGTTCGGCAACCCACGGCCCTTCGGCGCGATGCGGCCCCCGCCGATCGGCTCTGGCTCGTGGGTCGGTCCCGCCCCACCGTCGGGGGTGCGGGACTACCAGCTGTAAGAGCGATTACCGTAGCAAAGGATGCGGGGGCTTGTCGGCCCGAGACTCAGAACGCGCGGGCGTACTGCGCCGGAATCTGCGGCGTCACCTGGGCATTCAATGTGCGTGCCGCTTTTCGCGGCCAGTACGGGTCGCGCAGCAGTTCCCGTCCGAGGAACACGGCGACGGCCTCTCCCGACTCCACGATCCGCTCGGCCTGCTCCGGCTCGGTGATGAGCCCCACCGCGGCGGCCGGCAGCAGGGTCTCGTTCTGGATGCGACGGGCGAACGGAACCTGGTAGCCGGGGCCGACCGGGATCCGCGCGGACGCGACACCGCCGCTGGAGACGTCGACGAGGTCGACGCCCAGATCGGCGAGCGCCTGCACGAGGGCGACGGTCTGGTCCGGGGTCCAGCTGTCCGCGTCGAGCCCGGGCTCCTCGGACAACCAGTCGGTGGCCGACACCCGGACGAAGACCGGCAGTTCGGCCGGCCACACGCCGCGCACCGCCTCGACGACCTCCAGCAGGAGACGAATGCGGCCCGCGAAGCTGCCGCCATACTCGTCCGTGCGGCGATTGCTGACCGGGGACAGGAACTCGTGCAGCAGATAGCCGTGTGCCGCATGGACTTCCACCACCTTGAAGCCGGCGCGCGACGCCCGTTCGGCGGCGGCGGCGAAATCCGCGACCACCTTCCGGATGTCCTCGGTCGTCGCCGCCGCGGGCGGGGTGTGGTCGCCGAAACCGATCGCGCTCGGTGCCACCGTCCGCCACGACAGCCGGTCGTCGTCGGCGAGGCTCCCCCCGCCGCGCCACGGGACGTGCGCGGACCCCTTGCGCCCGGCGTGCCCGAGTTGGATGCCGGGAACCGCGCCGAAGTACTCGAGCTGGGCGTTGATCTGCGCGAAGGCCTCGGTCTGGGTGTCGTTCCAGATGCCGAGGTCGGCCGGGCTGATGCGACCCTCCGGGCTGACCGCCGTCGCCTCGGTGAGGATCAGGCCTGCACCGCCGATGGCCCGCGTCACGAGGTGCGTCCGGTGCCAGTCGTTCGGCACCCCCACGTCGCTGCCGGTCACGTCGGCCGAGTACTGGCACATCGGCGCCATCCACACCCGGTTGGGGACGGTGACTCCACGGAAGGTGACGGGTTCGAACAACACGCTCACTGCAGCACTCCTACCTCTGATGGTCTCGACCAGTCGCAACCCGTCCAGGGGACGAAATCATTCCCGCCCTTCCCGCTCCGCGGGGTGTCCAGCGCTGTATATAGGCTGTGTTCATGACTGCAGTGACTTCCACCTCGTCGGCCGGTGCCACGGTGGATACCCGTGAAGCCGTCCACGCAGCGGCCCGTCGTGCCCGCACCGCGTCGCGGGTCCTCGCGCTGCTCACCACCGCGCAGAAGGATGCGGCGCTCCACGCGGCGGCCGACGCCGTGCTCGCCGCATCCACCGACATCCTCGCCGCCAACGCCGCCGACATCGAGGCGGCCAAGGCGTCGGGCACCGAGGACTCCCTGCTCGACCGGCTGCGGCTGACCGCGGAGCGGATCGAGGGGATCGCGTCCGGCCTGCGTCAGGTGGCCGGTCTGCCCGACCCGGTCGGTGAGGTGGTGCGCGGCTCCACGCTCCCGAACGGACTCGAACTGCGTCAGCTGCGGGTTCCGCTCGGCGTGGTGGGGATGGTGTACGAGGCCAGGCCCAACGTCACCGTCGACGCGTTCGGACTGGCCCTGAAGTCGGGCAACGCGGCGCTGCTGCGCGGCTCCTCGTCCGCGGCGAAGTCGAATGCGGCGCTGGTCGTGGCGCTGCGGGCGGCGCTGGCGGCGCAACAGCTGCCGGAGGACGCCGTGCAGTTGCTGCCGAGCGAGGACCGCTCCAGCGTGACGCACCTGATCCAGGCCCGCGGACTGGTGGATGTCGTGATCCCCCGTGGCGGGGCCGGTCTGATCAGCGCCGTGGTGCGCGACGCGACCGTTCCGACGATCGAGACGGGCGTCGGCAACTGCCACGTCTACGTCCACGCGGCGGCCGATCTGGAGATGGCGGAACGGGTCCTGCTCAATTCCAAGACGCGGCGGCCGAGTGTCTGCAACACGGCGGAGACCGTGCTGGTGGACGCCGCGATCGCCGAGACGGCGGTGCCGAAGCTCCTGCAGGCCCTGCAGATGCACAGTGTGACCGTGCACGGGGACCTGCCCGGGCTGGTGCCCGCGACCGAGTCGGACTGGTCCGAGGAGTACCTCACCCTCGACGTGGCACTCAAGGTGGTCGACGACCTGAACGCCGCGGTCGAGCACATCGACCGGTACGGCACCGGTCACACCGAGGCCATCGTGACGTCCGACCTCGCGGCCGCCCGCGAGTTCACCGCCCGCGTCGACGCCGCCGCCGTGATGGTCAACGCCTCTACCGCCTTCACCGACGGTGAGCAGTTCGGATTCGGCGCCGAGATCGGGATCTCCACGCAGAAACTGCACGCACGCGGCCCGATGGGGCTTCCCGAACTGACGTCCACCAAGTGGATCGTGTGGGGAGACGGGCACACCCGCCCGGTCTAGACCCCCGCCGGACTTCCCTCCGTCAAGCCCCCTTCTGGCCGTCCCCCCTTCCGAAAGGAGCGAGCGTGGATCGCGCACTGCCCACCACGACGCCGTTCTTCGCCAGTGTCGACGACGTCACCGCTCGGCTCGCCGAAACCGGGTATCTGTCCGACAAGGGCACCGCGACCGCGGTGTTCCTCGCCGACCGACTCGGAAAACCCCTGCTCATCGAGGGGCCTGCCGGCGTCGGCAAGACCGAACTGGCCCGGGCCGTCGCCGAGACCACCGGCGCCGAACTGGTGCGGCTGCAGTGCTACGAGGGCGTCGACGAGGCCCGCGCCCTGTACGAGTGGAATCACGCGAAACAGATCCTGCGCATCCAGGCGGGCAGCGACCACAACTGGGACGCCACCAAGGCGGACGTCTTCTCCGAGGAGTTCCTGCTGTCGCGGCCGCTGCTGACCGCCATCCGGCGCGAGGACCCGACGGTGCTGCTGATCGACGAGACCGACAAGGCCGACGTCGAGATCGAGGGCCTGCTCCTCGAGGTGCTCAGCGATTTCGCGGTCACCGTCCCCGAACTGGGCACCATCACCGCCACGCGCAAGCCGTTCGTCGTCCTCACCTCGAACGCCACCCGCGAACTGTCGGAGGCGCTCAAGCGCCGCTGCCTGTTCCTGCACCTCGACTTCCCCGACGCCGAACTCGAGCGGAGGATCCTCGCGAGCCGGGTGCCGGAACTGCCCGAGGCGGTGGCCGAGCAACTGGTCAAGACGATCCGCGTGCTGCGCGGCATGCAGCTGAAGAAGCTGCCGTCGGTGGCCGAGACCATCGACTGGGGTCGCACCCTCCTGGCGCTCGGGCTCGACACCCTCGACGACGACGCCGTGCGCGCGACGCTGGGTGTCGTTCTCAAACACCAATCCGACCAGCTGCGGGCCGCTGCCGAGCTGCGACTGAACTGAAGGGCTTCGCCATGGCTGCTGGTGGTCCCCTCGCGTCCCGGTCGAAGCCGGGCGGTCCCGCGGCGCCACACGGGCTGCCGGGGCATCTCGTCGACTTCGTCGAAGCGCTGCGGCGGCGCGGGATCACGGTCGGACCGTCCGAGACGGTCGACGCCGGGCAGGTGATGTCGGTCCTCGACCTGCTCGACCGGGAATCCCTGCGGGAGGGTCTGGCGTGTGCGCTGCTGCGGCGGCCCACCCACCGGCCCACGTTCGACGCGTTGTTCGAACTGTGGTTCCCGGCGGCCGTCGGGAACCGGGCGGCCGGGGCGATCGACACGAGCCTGCCGCGGAACGCGAAGGGTGACATCGACTACGAGGCGCTGCGCGAGCTGATCGTCGACCTGCTCACCGACGGGTCACCGGAGGCGATCGAGCTCACCGAGTTGCTGACCGCGCAGATGGTCGAGGAACTGGGGCAGTACCAGTCGGCGAACGGGCCGTCGTTCTCCGCCTACCAGGCGCTGCGGGACGTCGCCCCGGAAACCCTGCTGAAGAAGATCCTCGACGGACTCCTGGGCAATCAGCAGGACACCGGGGCCCGGACGACGGACAGTTACGAATCCGAGGTGGCCAAGCGCACCGCCGCCCAGCGGATCGCCGACTTCCGCAAGATGATCGAGAAGGAGACGCGGCGCCGGTCGGCCGAGAACCTCGGCAAGGAACGGGTCGCGTCGTACGGCGTCCCCCGGCTGGCCGAGGAGGTCGACTTCCTGCGCGCCTCGGACGCCGAGCTGACCGCGCTGAAACGCAACGTCACCCCGCTGGCCCGGCTGCTCGCCAGCCGGCTGGCCGTGCGGCGCAGTAGGGCGAGTGCCGGTTCGATCGACCTCCGCCGGACCCTGCGCAAATCGATGTCCACGGGCGGCGTGCCCATCGACCTCGTCCAGCGCAAACCCCGCCGGGCGCGCCCCGAACTCGTCGTGATGTGCGACGTGTCGGGTTCGGTCGCCGGATTCAGCCACTTCACGCTGCTGCTCGTCCACGCGCTGCGCGAACAGTTCTCCCGGGTGCGGGTGTTCGCGTTCATCGACACCACCGACGAGGTCACCCGCTTCTTCGACGCGGGAGCCGACCTCGGGAGCGCCATGTCGCGGATGATCCGGGAAGCCGACCTGGTCGGCTACGACGGGCACTCCGATTACGGCAACGCGTTCGGGGTGTTCGCCGAGCGGTTCACCCAGAGCATCACGTCCCGCACGTCGCTGCTGGTGCTCGGCGACGGCCGCAACAACTACCGCGACCCGAACCTGGAGGCACTGGCCCGACTGGTGTCGGTGGCGAAGCACGCGCACTGGCTCAACCCGGAGCCCCGCGGTCAGTGGGGATCGGGCGACTCGGCGGCCACGGTGTACAACGAGGTCATCAGCATGCACGAATGCCGATCCGCTCAGCAG
>NZ_JBHUSF010000202.1:0-16193 GCF_042673295.1 Rhodococcus sp. NPDC057014 | reverse complement strand
ACGCGGACTTCCGCGTCGGCGAAGACTTGACTGCCTTCGACTTCGCCGGAACGGGTGCCGGCACCGCGAGGGCATTCTCGAGGAACCGTCCCGTGTAACTCTCCGGAACCTGCGCCACGTCCTCCGGGGTGCCCTGCGCGACGACGGTTCCGCCACCGGACCCGCCCTCGGGCCCCATGTCGATCACCCAGTCGGACGTCTTGATCACATCGAGGTTGTGCTCGATCACGATCACCGTGTTGCCCTTGTCGACCAACCCGTTGACGACCCCGAGCAGCTTCCGGATGTCCTCGAAGTGCAGACCCGTCGTGGGCTCGTCGAGGATGTACACCGTGCGGCCCGTCGAACGTTTCTGCAGTTCGGCGGCGAGCTTCACGCGCTGCGCCTCACCACCGGACAGCGTGGGCGCGGGCTGACCGAGCCGCACGTACCCGAGACCGACCTCGACGAGGGTCTTGAGGTAGCGGTGGATCGACGTGATGGGCTCGAAGAATTCCGCGGCCTCCTCGATCGGCATGTCCAGGACCTCGGCGATGGTCTTGCCCTTGTAATGGACCTCGAGCGTCTCGCGGTTGTACCGGGCACCGTGGCAGACCTCGCACGGCACGTACACGTCGGGCAGGAAGTTCATCTCGATCTTCAGCGTGCCGTCGCCGGAGCAGGCCTCGCACCGGCCGCCCTTGACGTTGAACGAGAACCGGCCGGGCTGGTAGCCGCGCACCTTCGACTCGGTGGTGGCGGCGAACAGGGTGCGGATCTTGTCGAACACCCCGGTGTAGGTGGCCGCGTTGGACCGCGGGGTGCGGCCGATCGGTGACTGGTCGACCTGCACGAGCTTGTCCAGCTGGTCGAGCCCGTTGATGCGGGTGTGCCTGCCGGGCACCTGACGCGCGCCGTTGAGCTTGTTCGCCATGACCGTCGCGAGGATGTCGTTGACCAGCGTCGACTTACCGGACCCGGACACGCCGGTGACCGACGTGAGCACGCCCAGAGGGAAGCTGACGTCGATGCCGCCGAGGTTGTGTTCGCGCGCGCCGACGACGGTGACCTGACGCTTGCGATCGACCGGACGGCGGATCGTGGGAATCTCGATGTGGCTGCGGCCCGACAGGTAGGCGCCGGTGAGGGATTCCTCGCAGTCGAGCAGTTCCTGGTACGGCCCACTATGGACGACCTTGCCGCCGTGCTCGCCGGCCAGCGGTCCGATGTCGACCACCCAGTCGGACGTGCGGATGGTGTCTTCGTCGTGTTCGACCACGATCAGTGTGTTCCCGAGGTCGCGCAGGCGCGTCAGGGTCTCGATGAGACGCCGGTTGTCGCGCTGGTGCAGGCCGATCGACGGCTCGTCGAGCACGTACAGCACGCCGACGAGACCCGAGCCGATCTGAGTGGCGAGACGGATGCGCTGCGCCTCACCACCGGACAGGGTGCCGGCTGCGCGGGCGAGGGAGAGGTACTCGAGGCCGACGTCGAGAAGGAAGCCGAGGCGGGCCTGGACCTCTTTGAGCACCTGACCGGCGATGGCCTCCTCGCGGCTGCCCAGCGTGAGGCTGTTCAGGAAGTCGGCGCAATCGGAGATCGACAGTTCACAGACCTCGGCGATCGACTTCATCCCGAACTTCTCGTTCGCGATCGTGACCGACAGGATCTCGGGACGCAGGCGCGCACCACCGCAGGCGGGGCACGGGGTGTCCCGCATGTAGCCGTCGTAGCGTTCCTTCATCTGGTCGGACTCGGTCTGCTCGAGCCTGCGGTGCAGGAACGGCATGACGCCCTCGAACTCGGCGTAGTAGGAACGGGTACGCCCGTACCGGTTCTTGTAGCGGACGTGGACCTGCTCCTCACTGCCCTCGAGGATCGCCCGGCGCGCCTTCGCCGGGAGCTTGTTCCACGGCGTCTTCATGTCGAAGCCGAGAATGTCGCCGAGACCGGACAGCAGCCGACCGAAGTATTCGGAACTCTGCCCCATCGACCACGGCGCGATGGCCCCGTCCTCCAGCGACAGCTCGGGGTCGGGGACGACGAGATCCGGGTCGACCTCCTTGCGGATTCCGAGACCGGTGCACTCGGGGCAGGCACCGTACGGAGAGTTGAAGGAGAACGACCGGGGCTCGAGGTCGTCGATGGACAGTGCGTGGCCGTTGGGGCACGCCAGCTTCTCCGAGAACCGTCGCTCCCGGTCTGCGGCGTTCTCCTCGCGGTCGACGAAGTCGAGGACGACGATGCCCTCCGCCAGTCGCAGCGCGGTCTCGACGGAATCGGTGAGCCGCTGCTTGGAACCGGCCTTGACGGTGAGGCGGTCCACGACCACCTCGATGTCGTGCTTCTCCTGCTTCTTGAGCTTGGGCGGCTCGGACAGCGGATACACCACGCCGTCGACCCGCACACGCGAGTAACCCTGCATGTTGAGCTGGTCGAACAGGTCGACGAATTCACCCTTGCGGGTACGCACGACGGGGGCGAGCACCTGGAAGCGGGTGCCTTCCTCCATCTCCAGAACCTGGTCGACGATCTGCTGCGGCGTCTGCCGCGCGATCTGCTCCCCACAGACCGGGCAGTGTGCGGTGCCGGCCCGGGCATAGAGCAGACGGAGGTAGTCGTAGACCTCCGTGATGGTGCCGACCGTCGACCGCGGGTTCCGGTTGGTCGACTTCTGGTCGATGGACACCGCGGGCGACAGACCCTCGATGAAGTCGACGTCGGGCTTGTCCATCTGACCGAGGAACTGGCGCGCGTACGCCGACAGCGACTCGACGTAGCGTCGCTGGCCCTCGGCGAAGATCGTGTCGAACGCCAGACTCGACTTGCCCGAGCCCGACAACCCGGTGAACACGATCAGGCTGTCGCGGGGCAGATCGAGATCGACCCCTCGCAGATTGTGCTCACGGGCACCCCGCACGATAAGGCGATCCGCCACTCCAAGTCCCTTCATTGTTCGACAGCCGAGGACGCGCGTGGACGCTCAGCCCTCTGGCCGTGCCATGGTAAGCCGGGGCACCGACACGTTCTGGGGGACGGATGGCCGCCCTGCCACTCACCTGCCTGTATTCGACGGTAGCCTCCCCATCATGACCGAGCAGCCCATGGTGATAGAAGACTCGTACACCGGCCACGTCTCCCCCGGTTCGGCGCCGCAGCGCCGCACGGTTCCGGGAGCCACGATCACGAAGATGTCCGTCGGCCCCATGGACAACAACGTGTACCTGGTCGTATGTTCCGCAACCGGAAAATCCGTCCTCATCGACGCCGCCAACGAGGCGGACCGCGTCAACCAACTGATCGGCGAACACGCGCCGTCGCTCGACCTGATCGTCACCACGCACCAGCACGGCGACCACTGGCTGGCGCTCGAGGACGTCGCGGCGGCCACCCGCGTGGACACCGCAGCCCACCCACTCGACGCCGACGCACTGCCCGTCCGGCCCGACCGCCTCCTCGAGGACGGCGACACCGTCACCGTCGGAGACGTCACCCTCGACGTGATTCACCTCGCCGGCCACACCCCCGGCTCGGTCGCGCTCGCGCTCACCGAGGCAGGCGGCGGACGCAGCCACCTGTTCACCGGCGACTCCCTCTTCCCCGGCGGCGTCGGCAAGACCGCGGACGCGGACAAGTTCGCATCCCTGCTCACCGACGTCGAAACGAAGCTCTTCGGCCGCTACGGCGACGACACCGTCGTCTACCCCGGCCACGGCGACGACACCACCCTCGGCGCGGAGCGCCCCCACCTCGGGGAGTGGCGCGAACGCGGCTGGTGACCGCATCCGATCGCCGATCGCGCACCGCACGGCCCGCGATTGGCGATCGGCCTCCCTGGGTACTGGTGAATGGGCGGACCGTCGGTCCGGCAACACTGTCGTACGCCGACGACTGCCCAGAACTCTCGTTAGTGTGAGACGGGAGAACTCGAGATTGGGAGGCCAGGAATGCTCGTCCGTCGTATCGCTCGCCCACTGCTGTCCGCGATCTTCATCAGCGGAGGGATCGATGCACTTCGAAATCCGGCGCAGAAAGCACAGGCCGCCGCACCACTGATCGACAAGTCCACCGAGGCGCTTCCCGGGTCCGTCACGCAGAAGATCCCGTCCGACCCGGAGACGTTGGTCAAGATCAATGCCGCCGTGCAGATCGGCGGCGGCGTTCTCCTCGCCACAGGGAAGGCACCGCGCCTCGCGTCGCTCGCGCTCGCAGGCAGCCTCGTGCCCACTACCGTTGTGGGGCACGACTTCTGGAACGAGACCGACCCCGCGAAGAAAGCGGCGCAGCGCACTCAGTTCCTCAAGAACGTCAGCCTGCTCGGCGGACTGCTCATCGCCGCCGTCGACACCGAGGGCAAGCCGTCTCTGGGGTGGCGTGGACGCCGCGCCGCCCGGCATGCACAGGAGACCGTGGCCGCGGCCCTGCCCCTCGGCTCGGGACACGACCATCACGGCGCCGAGATCGGAGAGGCACTGGCGGCGGCGTCGGAGCGCGCCCGGATCCTGTCCGGTGAGGCAGCCGAACGCGGGTCCGGCCTCCTCGAGGTCGCGAAAGAACACGGCGCCGAATTCGCGAAGATCGCGGCGGATCGCGGCGCCGAGTGGGCGGAGGTCGCGAAGGAACACGGCGCCGAATGGGCGGAGGCCGCGAAGGAACACGGCGCCGAATGGGCGGACGTCGCCCGCGAACGCGGCGCGGAACTCGTCGAGGCGGCGAAGGAGCACGGCCCGGAACTGGCCGAGGTCGCCCGCGAGAAGGGCGGCGAATGGGCGGGCACCGCCGCAGAACGCGGTGAGGTGCTGAGCAAGCGGGCCCGCAAGCAAGCGGAAACCGCGCTCGAGAAGGCCAGGGCGAAGCGGGACGAGTTGTCCCACTGACCCGGCCCGCGCCGGATATTCGATCTGATCGGCCCCGGAGATAGCCGCTGACCTGCGATGTCAGCGACACGCCTCCGGGGCCGACTAGACTGTCCAGGCACTTTTGCAGCCGATCCGGTTGCAGCCGAACCAGTCAAGGAGACCTCTTGCCCGACGAGGACACGTCACGCGACGAGCGCGAGCTCGAGCAGCAGTACGTGACGATGCTCTACACCCGACTGGACGGCCTTCGCCAGTACGCGGCGAACCGGCTGAGCCGTGTACTGCTCGAAACCGGAGGAACGCCGCAGGCGCGGAGCGAACGTGAGTCCTTCAACCAGCTCTACACCGAAGACCTCGCCAAGTACGACGCCGCAGAGAACGGTCTGTGCTTCGGCCGGATCGACCTCGACGGCGAGCACCGCTACGTCGGCAGGCTCGGCATCCTCGACGAGGAGAACGACTACGAGACGATGCTCCTCGATTGGCGTGCGCCCCTTGCCCGCCCGTTCTATCTCGCCACCCCCGCCGCCCCCGACGGCGTCACCCGCCGACGGCACATCCGCACGCGAAGCCGACGGGTGACCGCCGTCAACGACGAATACCTGGACCTGGCGGCCGCGGAGGCCGCGGGCACGGTCACCGGCTCGGACGGCGTCGCGGGTGAGAGCGCGCTGCTCTCGGCGTTGAACGCGGCCCGCACCGGGCAGATGAACGACATCGTCGAGACGATCCAGGGCGAGCAGGACGCCATCATCCGGTCGGAGCACAAGAGCGTGCTCGTGGTCCAGGGCGGCCCCGGAACCGGCAAGACCGCGGTCGCGCTGCACCGCGCCGCGTACCTGCTCTACACGTATCGCCAGCAACTCGCGAAGGCCGGCGTCCTCATCATCGGCCCGAACGCCACGTTCCTGGACTACATCGGCCAGGTGCTGCCGTCGCTCGGCGAGACCGGTGTGCTGCTGTCGACCATCGGTGACCTCTACCCCGGGGTCCGCGCCACCGTCGAGGACAGCCTCGACGCCGGCGAGATCAAGGGCTCGCTCGACATGCTGGACGTCCTCAAGAAGGCGGTCCGGGATCGGCAGGAAGTGCCGTCGCGGCCCGTGGAGCTGACGTTCGACACCTACCGGATCACCCTCGACCGCAAGGTCGTCACCCGTGCTCGTGGCCGGGCGAGGTCGTCCAGGCGACCACACAACCTGGCCCGTCCCATCTTCGTCTCCTCGGTCATCGAGGCGCTCGCGCAGCAACTCGCGGACACCCTCGGCGCCAACGTCGTCGACGGCGGGAACCTGCTGAGCCGGGACGACATCGCCGACATGCGCGACGAGATGCGTGAGGATCCGGAGATCATGACGGCGATCAGCGCGCTGTGGCCGGAACTGTCGCCGCAGCAGGTCCTCGCCGAGCTGTACGCCTCGCCGAAGCGGCTGGCCGATGCCGCCCCGAACCTGACCGAAACGCAACGTGATTCACTGCGCCGCCCCGGATTGCGCGGCTTCAGCGCCGCCGACGCCCCGCTCCTCGACGAGCTGGCGGAACTCCTCGGCGTCGACGACGCCGCCGAGCGGGAGCGCGCCCGTCGCCAGTGGCGGGCACAGATCGCGGACGCCCAGGGCGCCCTGGACATCCTGACGGGTTCGGCGCCGCAGGATCTCGAGGACGAACTGGATCCGGAAATCCTGATGGCCTACGACCTGATCGACGCCAGCCAGCTCGCCGAGCGCCACGACGTCGGGCAGCACCAGACCACCGCGGAACGCGCAGCCGGCGACCGAACGTGGACCTACGGTCACGTGATCGTCGACGAGGCGCAGGAACTCTCGGAGATGGCGTGGCGAATGCTGATGCGGCGCATACCGAACCGCTGGATGACGCTGGTCGGCGACACCGCGCAGACCGGCGACCCGGCGGGAACGTCGTCGTGGCAGCGGATCCTCGAACCGTACGTCGCCAAGCGATGGAAGCTGACGGAACTGACCGTCAACTACCGCACACCGGCGGAGATCATGACGTCGGCCCGGCGGGTTCTCGCCGAGATCGACGCCGAGCAGACCGTGCCGCGGTCGGTGCGCGAATCCGGTTTCGCACCGTGGGCTTTGGAGGTGTCCGAGGCCGAACTGGCGGACACCGTGCGCACCTGCGTATCCCGGGAAACCGGGCCGGGCACCACCGTCGTGATCGGCGGCCACGCCCTCGTCGCCGCGCTCGCGGACCTGCGGTCGGACACCGTCAGCGTTCTCACGGTGCGTGACGCCAAGGGGCTGGAATTCGACTCGGTGCTCATCGCCGAGCCCCAGGACATTCTCGACGAGTCGCCACGGGGAATGAACGACCTCTACGTCGCCCTGACCCGCGCAACCCAACGACTCGGTGTGGTGCACACGAAGACGCTGCCCGCAGTACTGTCCGAACTCGGCCCGGCAGAGGTCGGGATCCTGTCGTGACCGTGGCGGTCGCGGTCGGCTGAGGTCTCGCCCGTTGGAACAGTTCGCCTCGGCGCCGTCGGATTCCGGCCTCACCACCGAGCAGGTGACGCGGGTGTATCTCAATGCCGCCGAGGCGAACTACTGCTGATCGGTCCGGTGTCAGCGCACCGTGTGGACGATGAGGACGTCGGACGTCGACTTGCGTGCGGCATCGGACGGAACCGACCCGAGGAGCCGCCCGGTGAGGGTGTTGAGTCCACGATTGCCGATCACCAGGAGACCGGCCTCGACCTCGTCGACCAGATTCAGCAGCGACTCGACGGGCGCGCCGACGACGGCGCGTTCGACGACCTCCTTGGCGCCGGCGGCGTGGGCGCGTTCCTTCGCGGTGCGCAGGATCTCGTACGTCGGCGCCGAACCGGTGATCTGGTACGCCTCGTCACCGAGCGCGTCGGCGGCCTGCCCGACATCCTTGGGATCGGCCGGGTAGTACGCGCAGGCGATGATCAGCTTGGCGCCGGCGTCCCCCGCGATGGCGGCAGCCTTCTCGACGGCCAGAAACGACGACTCGGAGCCATCGGTTCCGACGACAACGGTCCGGTAGGCGCTCATTCATTCCTCCATGTCTGCGGTGGTCGATCGGCCGGGGTCCGGACATACGTCATGCCTGGACCCAGCAGCCACTGCGCTGACCCTAGCCGCCTCGGTGCCCTCATAGGTGCATTTGCAACACATGCCACAGGGGATATCCCCGGTGCATGACGGATCACATTTTCGGTGCGCTCGGGCTGTGATCGGTGTCAGCGGGACACGTCGACCTTGGGACCGAACACGCCGGCCGGGAACACGCCCGCCGCGACGATCGCGTCACGCCACGGCGTCGCGAGTTCGACGAGCCGGGCCGCCCCGTCCTCCCCCAGTGCCGCCCACGGGGCCAGCGCGAGATCGTCGGTGAGATCCTCGACCAGTTCCCGCAGCTCCTTGCCCTCGGCGGTGAGTTCGCCCCGGGCGTCCAGGATTTCCCGGTCACGCAGACTGTCGCACGCGGAATCCCACTGATCCTGGGTCCAGGCGCGGCGGGTGATCGCGAACTTCTTCTGGAACCCATACCCGGTCGCGGTGTGGGTGATCAGCGATTCGAGTCCGCTCAGGCCCGCCGTCTGCAGGGCGGCGATGTGACCGTCGCCGCGGTACTCGCGCAGCACGGTGAGGGCGTGCCAGAACGCGACGTGCGGCGCCTCCGGCCACTCCACCTCCGTGTAGCCCGCGCAGAGCGGCCTGCCCTCGACACCCGGGATGCCCCGCGCCGCAATCGACGCCAATTCGGCTGCCTCGGCCATCTCCGGCGACGTCGTCACCGCTTCACCGAGCAGTCGCACATACGCCTCGCCGACCGCCCGGTACCGCGCCTCGACAAGTGCCGCGGGCGTGGCCAGACCCCAGGCACGCGGAATGATCGACGCGACCGCGGCGGGACTGAAGTTGAAGAACGTGGCCGTGACCACCCCCGCACCGACCGCTCCCATCGGGGCGGCACGTCCAGCGAAGTAGGTCATCCGTCCCGGTTCGAGCCCCGCCTCGACCAGCCGTTCCTCGACCTCGGGAACGAAATAGCTGAGCGAATGAAGCAATTCCAGGGACCGGGCGGTGCGACCTGCGTTGTGTGCATCCATATGTGCGACGGTACTGCTGTGCGACCGTACTGCCTCGGCGCCCTCGCTATTTCAGGCCCGCGGCATCCATGCCGCGCAACTCCTTCTTCAGATCGGCGATCTCGTCGCGCAGCCGCCCGGCGAGTTCGAACTGCAGATCACGGGCGGCATTCATCATCTGATCGGTCAATTCCTTGACCAGGTCGGCCAACTCCGCCCTGGGCATCGACTTCGTGTCGCGGCCCTCGTACACGCCGGCGCTGACCGAGCGTCCGGCCTCGCCCTGCGCACGACGCCCGCGGGTGGCGTTGCGTCCGGATCCGCCGACGTCGACACCGCTGGCCGTGTCCTCGGCTTCCTCGTAGACCTGGTCGAGGATGTCGGCGATCTTCTTCCGCAGCGGCTGCGGATCGACGCCCATCTTCTCGTTGTAGGCGATCTGCTTCTCCCGGCGCCGCTCGGTCTCCTCGATCGCGTGCTGCATCGAGTCGGTGATCTTGTCTGCGTACATGTGCACCTGACCGGAGACGTTACGAGCCGCGCGGCCGATCGTCTGGATGAGGCTGGTCGAACTCCGGAGGAAGCCCTCCTTGTCGGCGTCGAGGATGGCCACCAACGAGACCTCGGGCAGGTCGAGCCCCTCACGCAGCAGGTTGATTCCCACCAGAACGTCGTACTCTCCCAGACGCAGCTGCCGGAGCAGCTCGACGCGGCGCAACGTGTCGATGTCCGAGTGCAGGTACCGCACCCGGATTCCGAGTTCGAGGAGGTAATCGGTGAGGTCTTCCGCCATCTTCTTCGTCAACGTGGTGACGAGGACACGCTCGTCGCGGTCCGCGCGTTCACGGATCTCGTGCACCAGGTCGTCGATCTGCCCCTTGGTCGGTTTGACGACCACCTCGGGGTCGACGAGACCGGTCGGGCGGATGACCTGCTCGACGAACTCGCCGCCCGCCTGCCCCAGCTCGTACTTGCCCGGCGTCGCCGACAGATACACCGTCTGCCCGATGCGCTGGGTGAACTCCTCCCAGGTCAGCGGGCGGTTGTCGGTGGCCGACGGCAACCGGAAACCGAACTCGACAAGATTCCGCTTACGCGACATGTCGCCTTCGTACATCGCACCGATCTGCGGGACCGTGACATGTGACTCGTCGATGACGAGGAGGAAGTCCTCCGGGAAGTAGTCGATCAGCGTCGCGGGCGCCGTGCCCGGTCCACGACCGTCGATGTGCCGCGAATAGTTCTCGATGCCGGAGCAGAACCCGACCTGCTTGATCATCTCGAGGTCGTACTGGGTGCGCATCCGGAGCCGCTGCGCCTCGAGCAGCTTGCCCTTGTTCTCGAGGTCGGCGAGCCGCTCCTCGAGTTCGGCTTCGATGTCCTTGACGGCGCGTTCCATCCGCTCGGGACCCGCGACGTAGTGCGTGGCCGGGAAGATGCGCACCGAGTCGACCTTCCGCACGACGTCCCCGGTGAGGGGGTGCAGATAGTACAGCGCCTCGATCTCGTCGCCGAAGAACTCGATCCGCACCGCCAGTTCCTCGTACGAGGGAATGATCTCGACGGTGTCACCGCGCACCCGGAAGGACCCGCGGGTGAACGACAGGTCGTTGCGGGTGTACTGCACGTCGACCAGCAGCCTCAGAAGGGCGTCGCGCGGAACCTCCACACCGACCTCCAGCTGCACCGAGCGGTCGAGGTACGACTGCGGGGTGCCGAGGCCGTAGATGCACGACACGGACGCCACCACGACCACGTCGCGCCGCGAGAGCAGGCTCGACGTCGCGGAGTGCCGCAGACGCTCGACGTCGTCGTTGATCGACGAATCCTTCTCGATGTAGGTGTCGGTCTGCGCGATGTACGCCTCGGGCTGGTAGTAGTCGTAGTACGAGACGAAGTACTCGACGGAGTTGTTGGGCAGCATGTCGCGCAACTCATTGGCCAACTGCGCGGCGAGTGTCTTGTTGGGCGCCATCACCAACGTGGGTCGCTGCACCTTCTCGATCAGCCACGCCGTGGTCGCCGACTTACCGGTACCGGTGGCGCCGAGCAGGACCACGTCCTTCTCACCCGCGTTGATCCGCCGTTCCAAATCCGCGATCGCCGTCGGCTGGTCGCCGGCCGGTTTGTGGTCGCTGACGACCTCGAAACGCGCCTCCGATCGCTCGATCTCCCCGATTGGACGGAACTCGGAATGTGCCACCACGGGGTGCTCGGATGCAAACGCCATGCAACCAGGGTAGGCCGGGGGACCGACAAACTTCCCGGGCGATCTCCGTCGGCTGAAAAATCGCGGTAGGTTCCCTGCCATGGCAGGCGCGACTCACGACATCCACCCACCGAAGGTCGAGTACTTCGACCTCCGCGATCACACCAACACCGACCCCAAGGGTTTCGTCCGTCACGTCGACCACTACCGCGTCGAGCCGTGGGGCCTGTACATGGCGCGCACCGCCGACCACCGGCAGTTCCACTACCTGGAGTCGTGGCTGCTCCCCGACCTGGGGCTGCGCGCGTCGATCTTCCATTACCACCCCTACCACCAGCGCGATCAGGACCACTACGTCGACATCGGCACGTTCACCCGCGGCGAGAACGTGTGGAAGTCGGAGGACCACTACCTGGATCTGGTCATCCGCACCGGCCGCGACACCGAACTCCTCGACGTCGACGAACTGATGGAGGCGCACCGCGCCGGCCTGCTCGACGCCGCAACGGCCGAGCAGGCGATCCTCGCCGCCACCACGGCGATCGACGGAATCGCCGCACACGGCCACGACCTCGGCGGCTGGCTGGCCTCGATCGGCATGCCGATCGACTGGCGGTGACCTACGCGCTCCAGCCGGTTCGCTCGGCCCACTCCCATGCCCGGTGATACGCGCGGTCGAACCACGGGCTCTTCGCGTCGACGTAGGCGGTGATCGCGTCCTGATAGTCGGTGTGACCGGCCGCCTTCTCCGCCGCGGCCTCCTTGACCGCGAGATACTCGGCGCGGGCGTCGGTGTCCGCGCGGAGCCAGTCCCGGAACACGAGCGCGAACTGCTGCCCGGGCCACCCGTCGACCCGGAGATGGATGTTCACGGGCCGCCCCGGGTCGGCGCCGCCGTGGATTCGCTTGCCCCACAGAGCCGGATCGGTCTCGCCGCCCTGATACGAGGGCTTCGGGTCGTCGGCGGTGATGTGCTCGATGCGGGGGAACCCGGCGCCTGCGAGTGATTCCGCGAGTTCGTCCGCGACCTCGAGGTTCGCGACCGTCACCTGGACGTCGAGGACGTCCTTGGCAGGCAACCCCTCCACGGCCGTCGACCCGATGTGGTCGATCCGGACGGCGCGGTCGCCGCAGACCAGCCGCAACCGGGCGATCAACCGGTCGGCCTGGGCAGGCCACTGCGGATTCGGCGACGCGAGTTCGGGCAGGACGCGGACGACGGTCCGCGTGCGGATGTTGGACTCGAAGGGCACGAGACGCTCGGCCCACAGTGCCCGGACCTCCGGTTCGAGCGCACCCGGGGCGCCGCTGTTGTCGAGCCGGACGTCGGCCGCCGCCCGCCGTTGATCGTCGTCCGCCTGGGCTGCGATCCGCGCCCGCGCGTCGGTCTCGGACATCCCCCGCGATCCGACGAGTCGCTGCACCCGGTCCTCGGCGTCGACGAACACGACGACGACCAGGTGGAACGCGGCACCCATCCCGCCCTCGACCAGCAGCGGAATGTCCTGGACGAGCACGGCGTCCTCCGGCGCCGACTCGATTGTCTCCGTGGTGCGCGCCCCGACCAGCGGGTGGACGATGGAATTCAGCGCCAGCCGCGATTCTTCGTCGGCGAAGGCGCGCGCCGCCAGGGCCGGCCGGTCGAGCGCGCCGTCCGCCGTCAGGATTTCCTCGCCGAACCGGTCGACGAGGGCAGCGAGGCCGGGAGTTCCGGGTTCGACGACCTCCCGCGCGATCAGATCGGCGTCGACGATCACTGCCCCGAGTTCGGCGAGGACCTTCGACACGGTGGACTTACCGGCTCCTATGCCTCCAGTGAGGCCGATTCTCAACACGCCCCCCAGTGTGGCACCCGCCCGCAACGACGACACACGTCCCTCGCCGATCTCCATCCTCTTCCCGCTCAGCAGACTCACCTGCCCCAAATACCACAGAAGTCCGACACGTTCGGTTATGTTCGAGCGAACGCACCGACCTGCACCTTCTCCAAGAAGAGGAACGCCATGCGCGATCACCGCAACCAGTTCGGTCGGCACCGCCTCGGCATTGCAGGCGGGGTGCATTGCATCGAGATCCCCGAGGTGGCCTCCGCGCTCGCCGAGCATCGCCGGACCTGGCTCACGACACTCATCAGCCACGGCAGACACAGCTTCGCGACGATGCGCAAGCGCGCCGAGGTACAGTCCACGTCCGGTTACTGGATTCCCGCAACCGCGAACTGAGCGCCCGAGCACCACCCACGCACTGTGGCCCGACCTCCGAAGAGGTTGGGCCACAGTCATATTCAACGCAGTCACAGTGAGGGGTCCCGCAACGGCGAAACCCCGCCCCTGCAGCGCAGGGACGGGGTGTTCGGCTGTGCCTGACGAGTCAGGCGGACGTACTAGGCGTTGCCCGACAGCTTCTCGCGCAGAGCGGCGAGCTGTGCGTCGCTGGCCAGCGATCCACCGGCAGACTCGGACGACGAGGAGCTGGAGGACGAAGCGGCGTCGGCGTCGCCGGCACCCGACTCGGACGAGTAGCCGGCAGCAGCGGTGGCAGCCTCGGCGGCCTCGTCTGCAGCGGTCTTCTCCATCTGAGCGGTGTGCATCTTGTGACGACGCTCAGCCTCGGCGTAGCGGTTCTCCCACTCTTCACGCTGCTTGTCGAAGCCCTCGAGCCATTCGTTGGTCTCGGGATCGAAGCCCTCGGGGAAGATGTAGTTGCCCTGCTCGTCGTAGCTGTCCGCCATGCCGTACTTGGACGGATCGAACTCGGCGTTGTAGTCCTCGTTGGCCTGCTTCAGCGACAGCGAGATGCGACGACGCTCCAGGTCGATGTCGATGACCTTGACGAGTGCGTCGTCGTTGACGCCGACAACCTGGTCCGGAACCTCCACGTGGCGCTCGGCCAGCTCGGAGATGTGGACGAGGCCTTCGATTCCCTCTTCGACGCGCACGAAGGCACCGAACGGAACCAGCTTCGTGACCTTGCCGGGCACGATCTGGCCGATGGCGTGCGTGCGGGCGAACTGACGCCACGGGTCTTCCTGGGTGGCCTTGAGCGACAGGGAGACGCGCTCGCGGTCCAGGTCGACGTCGAGAACCTCGACGGTGACCTCGGTGCCGACCTCGACAACCTCGGACGGGTGGTCGATGTGCTTCCAGGACAGCTCGGACACGTGCACCAGGCCGTCGACGCCGCCCAGGTCCACGAAGGCACCGAAGTTGACGATGGAGGACACGACGCCCTTGCGGACCTGACCCTTCTGCAGCTGGTGCAGGAACTCGCTGCGAACCTCGGACTGCGTCTGCTCGAGCCATGCGCGGCGCGAGAGGACGACGTTGTTGCGGTTCTTGTCGAGCTCGATGATCTTGGCCTCGATCTCCTTGCCGACGTACGGCTGCAGATCGCGGACACGGCGCATCTCGACGAGCGAAGCGGGAAGGAAGCCACGCAGGCCGATGTCGAGGATCAGGCCGCCCTTGACGACCTCGATGACGGTGCCCTTGACGGCCTCGTCCTTCTCCTTGAGCTCCTCGATGGTGCCCCAGGCACGCTCGTACTGAGCGCGCTTCTTCGACAGGATCAGTCGGCCTTCCTTGTCCTCCTTGGTGAGGACGAGAGCTTCGACCTCATCGCCCACGGAGACGACCTCGTTGGGGTCGACGTCGTGCTTGATGGAGAGCTCACGGGAAGGGATGACGCCTTCGGTCTTGTAACCGATGTCGAGCAGGACCTCGTCACGATCGACCTTGACGATGGTGCCTTCGACGATGTCGCCATCGTTGAAGTACTTGATCGTTGCGTCGATGGCGGCGAGGAAGTCCTCGGCGGAGCCGATGTCGTTGACGGCTACCTGCGGCGAGGTCACGGTGGTGGAGGGCATGTGTTGAGTTGCTCCGGACGGGTTGTGGTCGGTTGATGGTGTTCTGTCGGACAAGCAACCTGAACCGACGAAACATTCCCGCCGAATCAGATCACCGCAAGCGCAAGGAACGACACCCGACTGGAACCGAACAAACTCGAACTGAACCGAATCCGATGCCGCACACATAGACACTCGCGTGCAATAGGCTACGCGCCCGTGGGCAAGCTGGGCAAACCCGGGCACGTTCCCACGCTCTACTCTGTTGCCCATGCCCGATCCTCGCCCGTCCGATTCTCCTCTCTCCGCCGAAGACGACCGCCACGGCACCGCCAACAGCGTCCTCGGAACGTCGGGGGTGAGCCGCGTCCGCGTCGACTCCGAGTCCAGCGAACGCGCGAGTCGCGCCTGGTGGGACGCCGACGCGGACGACTACCACCGCACCCATGGGGAGTTCCTCGGCGTGGACTCGTCCGAGGGTGAGTTCGTCTGGTGCCCGGAGGGGCTCCACGAGGGCGACTACCACCTCCTCGGCGACGTCGCGGGCAAGGACGTCCTCGAGGTGGGCTGCGGTTCCGCACCCTGCGCGCGGTGGCTGGCCGGACAGGGCGCCCGGGCCGTGGGGCTCGATCTGTCCATGTCGATGCTGACCCGCGGGGTCGAGGCCATGCGGGCGGGCGGCCCGGCGGTGCCGCTCGTTCACGCGGGAGCCGAGCACCTCCCCTTCGCCGACGCGAGCTTCGACGTCGCATGTTCGGCTTTTGGGGCAGTTCCGTTCGTGGCGGACTCACAGCAGGTGATGCGTGAGGTGGCCCGCGTCCTTCGTCCCGGCGGGTTGTGGGTGTTCGCCGTCAACCACCCGATCCGCTGGATCTTTCCGGACGATCCGGGTCCGCGCGGGCTCACCGCCTCGCTCCCCTACTTCGACCGCACGCCGTACGTGGAGGTCGACGGCGACGGCGTCCCCACGTACGTCGAGCACCACCGGACCATCGGCGACCGGGTCCGCGAGATCGTCGCGGCCGGGCTGGAGGTGCGCGACATCATCGAGCCGGAGTGGCCCGAGTGGCTCGACCGGGAATGGGGGCAGTGGAGCCCGCTGCGGGGACAGATCTTCCCCGGCACCGCCATCTTCAGCTGCCGCAAGCCGTGAGTACTTGTTAACCGCCGGCGGTTAACAAGTACTCACGGGACCGGGGGCCGGCGAGAGCAGTTTCG
>NZ_JBHUSF010000201.1:0-16233 GCF_042673295.1 Rhodococcus sp. NPDC057014 | reverse complement strand
GGGTCTGGGCGTCGGCGGCGACGTCCATCAGGCGGGTCTGCAGGCCGGGAACCATCGACGCGCCCGCCGCACCGACGAAGAACACCAGCAGCAGCGCCGTGTACGGGTTGTGCGACGCGATCACGAAGATGCCGAGCACCACCCCGAGCGCCGTCATCGCGGCGAACAGACCGGGAATCAGCGCCCTGTCGGCGAGCCTGCCGCCGACCAGATTGCCCGCGACCATACCCAGCCCGTAGATCATCAGAGCGAGCGGCACCAGCGACCGCGACAGCCCGGCGACATCGGTGAGCGTCGTGCTGATGTACGTGTAGACGGCGAACATGCCACCGAACCCGACCATGCCGATGATCAGCGTCATCCACACCTGGGCGCGGCGAAGGGCACCGAGTTCGGTGAGGGGGTTCGTCATCCGCATGGCGGCGAGCGCGGGCACCCACGACCAGATCGCGCCCAGCGTCACGACACCGATCAGCGCGACGAGGGCGAACGCGCTGCGCCACCCGAGGGCCTGGCCCAGCCACGAGGCGGCGGGCACGCCGACCACGTTCGCCACCGACAGCCCCATCATGACGAGTGCGACCGCCCGGGCCCGCTGGCCGCGCTCGGCGAGGTGCGCCGCCACCAGGGCCGCGACGCCGAAGTACGCGCCGTGCGGGAGACCCGCGACGAACCGCGCGGCCATCAGCACCCCGTAGTTCGGTGCGAACACGGTGGCGGCGTTGCCGATCGTGAACGCCGCCATCAACGCGATCAGCAGCGCCTTGCGGGGCACCCGGGCCGTGAGCGCGGCGATGAGCGGCGCGCCCACGACCACACCGAGCGCGTACGCCGAGATGACGTGCCCGGCCGTCGGCTCGCTGATTCCGAGGCTCGACGCCATCTCGGGAAGCAGTCCCATCGCCACGAACTCGGTGGTGCCGATCCCGAAGCCACCGAGCGCGAGCGCGATCATGGCGAGCGTGCGGACGGACGGATGTTGCGCGATGACACCGAGGTGCTCGGGGCGGACCGGGGTGGAAGTGCTCACAGCAGAACTTTCGACTAGGCAGAAATACGACTACGCGGCGCACGGCGCCTCGTTGCGCAACGACCCACACCGGAATTCTCTTCCCCGGATTCTGCGTTTCGCGGCGCGAGCGGCCGTGAGATGACTCACCCGGTCCCGGACACGCGAAACGGGACACCCCGCCGAGGGGGGCATCCCGTTTCGTACTGCTGCGGCTTCGGCGCCTACTGCTCGGCGATGGCCTTCTGGAGGTTGATGTCCAGCTCACCGAGGAACTCCTCGGTGGTCAGGTAGCCCTGGTCGCCGCCGACCAGCATCGCGAGGTCCTTGGTCATCTGGCCGCCCTCGACGGTCTTGATGACCACGTCTTCGAGCTTCTGAGCGAAGCCGATGACGTCGGGGGTGTTGTCCAGCTTGCCGCGGTGCTCGAGTCCACGGGTCCACGCGAAGATCGACGCGATGGGGTTGGTGGACGTCGGCTTGCCCTGCTGATGCTGGCGGAAGTGACGCGTCACGGTGCCGTGCGCGGCCTCGGCCTCACACGTCTTTCCGTCCGGGGTCAGCAGCACGGAGGTCATGAGTCCGAGCGATCCGAAGCCCTGCGCGACGGTGTCGGACTGGACGTCGCCGTCGTAGTTCTTGCAGGCCCAGACGTAGCCGCCCTCCCACTTGAGCGCCGACGCGACCATGTCGTCGATGAGGCGGTGCTCGTAGGTGAGTCCTGCCGCGTCGAACTCCGGCTTGAACTCGGTCTCGTAGACGTGCTGGAAGATGTCCTTGAACGCGCCGTCGTACGCCTTGAGGATGGTGTTCTTGGTCGACAGGTACACCGGGTAGTTCTGCTGCAGGCCGTAGTTGAGCGAGGCGCGCGCGAAGTCCTCGATGGACTTGGTGAAGTTGTACTGCCCCTGGACGACGCCGCCGCCGTCGGGGAAGTTCACCAGCTCGTGCTCGATCGGCTCGCTGCCGTCCTCGGGCGTGTAGGTGATCATCACCTTGCCGGGGCCGGGAACCTTGAAGTCGGTGGCGCGGTACTGGTCGCCGAAGGCGTGACGGCCGATGATGATCGGCTTCGTCCAGCCCGGGACCAGTCGCGGGACGTTGGAGATGATGATCGGCGCGCGGAAGATCGTGCCACCGAGAATGTTGCGGATGGTGCCGTTGGGCGACCGCCACATCTTCTTGAGGCCGAACTCCTCGACGCGTGCCTCGTCCGGGGTGATCGTCGCGCACTTGACGCCGACGCCGTGCTTCTTGATGGCGTTGGCCGCGTCGACGGTGACCTGGTCGTCGGTCTCGTCCCGGTACTCGATGCCGAGGTCGTAATACTCCAGGTTCACATCCAGGTAGGGATGGATCAGTTTGTCTTTGATGAACTGCCAGATGATGCGTGTCATCTCGTCGCCGTCGAGTTCGACGACGGTGCCCTCAACCTTGATCTTGGACATGGGTGCTTCGCGTCCTCCTAGGAAGTTTCCCTGGTTACACGGTTGCGGGCGCACTTCGTGAGTGGGTCCGCGAACGGTTCGCTTGTCAAACGTAGACGGTCACGGCGGCCGCCGGGGAGACCGTACTTAAACAAGACAAGCGTACTGCTATACGCGGGTCGCGCAATATGCGGGTGTGAAATCCCACACCTACCGGCGGGTAACTTTTCCCTGCTCGCGGCCCGGTTCGGTGCCGTTTCCGGTCGCTTTACCGCAGCCGCTAAGATTCAACAGAGGTCATGAGTGCCAGCAACGAGCCCCGGCTAGCTGGCCGGCAACCCTCCACCGCGGTGGGGTGCCCCGGGTGATGACCTGGTTCCCTGATTCATACACACAGTCGGGTGACAAGCGCGGGTCCGACATCGGAGGTTCATGATGTGTTGTTGTTGTCGTAGATAGACCCCAGACAAGCCCTGTGCGCGAAGCGAATGAACTCCTCGTCCGCGCCTCGTCAGACCACTGGAGTAGACAGCACATGACCGAGAACTGGTCGTTCGAGACCAAGCAGATCCACGCCGGGCAGACGTCCGACGCGACCACCAAGGCGCGGGCGCTGCCGATCTACCAGACCACCTCGTACACGTTCGACAGCACCGACCATGCTGCCGCGCTGTTCGGTCTGGCCGAGCCCGGCAACATCTACACCCGCATCATGAACCCCACCCAGGACGCGGTCGAACAGCGCATCGCCGCCCTCGAAGGCGGCGTCGCCGCCCTGCTGCTGTCGTCCGGGCAGGCCGCCGAGACGTTCGCGATCCTGAACCTCGCCGAGGCAGGCGACCACATCGTCTCCAGCCCGCGCCTCTACGGCGGCACGTACAACCTCTTCCACTACACGCTGCCCAAGCTCGGCATCGAGGTCTCGTTCGTCGAAGACCCCGACGACCTCGAGCAGTGGAAGAACGCGGTCCGGGAGAACACGCGGGCGTTCTACGGCGAGACCATCTCCAATCCCCGCAACGACGTGCTCGACCTGCCCGGAATCTCCGGCGTCGCACACCAGCACGGAATCCCGCTGATCGTCGACAACACCGTGGCCACCCCCTACCTGATCCGCCCGCTCGAGCACGGCGCGGACATCGTGGTGCACTCGGCCACCAAGTACCTCGGCGGCCACGGCACGGCCATCGCGGGCGTCATCGTCGACGGCGGCACGTTCGACTGGACCCAGGGCAGGCACAGCAGCTTCACCACCCCGGACCCGAGCTACCACGGCGTCGTCTACTCCGAACTCGGGCCGCCCGCCTACGCCCTCAAGGCGCGCGTGCAGTTGCTGCGCGACCTCGGTTCCGCGATCTCCCCGTTCAACGCGTTCCTCATCGCGCAGGGCCTCGAGACGCTGAGCCTGCGGATGGAGCGGCACGTGTCCAACGCGACCGCCGTGGCGCAGTACCTGGAGGCGCGGCCGGAGATCGTGTCCGTCGGATACGCCGGACTCCCGTCGTCACCGTGGTACGACCGGGCCAAGCAGATCGCGCCGAGGGGTGCGGGTGCCATCGTGACGTTCGAACTCGCCGGCGGCATCGACGCGGGCAAGAAGTTCGTCAACGCCCTTACCCTGCACAGCCACGTCGCGAACATCGGCGACGTCCGCTCGCTGGTGATCCACCCGGCGTCCACCACACACTCCCAGCTGACCCCGGAGGAGCAGGCCGCCAGCGGCGTCACCCCCGGACTGGTCCGGCTGGCAGTCGGCATCGAAGGGATCGACGACATCATCGCCGATATCGAATCCGGAATTACGGCGGCGGCATCTTGACCGTGAGCGCAGTGCAGAACCTCCCCGTGGCCGACGGACGTCTCGGCACCGTCGACATCGGATCGCTCGAGCTCGAGAACGGCGCGGTGATCCCGTCCGTGACTCTCGCCGTGCAGCGGTGGGGCGAGCTGTCCCCGAACCGCGACAACGTGGTCCTCGTCGAGCACGCCCTCACCGGCGACTCCCACGTCACCGGCCCCGTCACCGACGAGCACCCCTCACCCGGCTGGTGGACCGGAATGGTCGGCCCGGGTGCGCCGATCGACACCGACGAGTGGTGCGTCGTCGCGACCAACGTCCTCGGTGGCTGCCGGGGCACCACCGGCCCCGGTTCGATCGCGGAGGACGGCCGCCCGTGGGGCAGCCGCTTCCCGGAAATCTCCATCCGCGACCAGATCGCGGCCGAGAAGAAGTTCACCGACCTGCTGGGCATCGAGAAGCTGGCGTCCGTGGTCGGTGGTTCGATGGGCGGCATGCGCGCGCTCGAGTGGGCCGTCACGTACCCGGACCAGGTGGCGTCGGCGCTCGTTCTCGCGGTCGGCGCCCGCGCCACCGCGGACCAGATCGGCACGCAGACCACCCAGATCGAGGCCATCACCAGCGACCCCGACTGGCTGGGCGGCGACTACCACGACACCGGCCGGATCCCCCGGACCGGACTGCGCATCGCCCGCAGGATCGCGCACCTCACGTACCGCACCGAGAGCGAACTCGACTCCCGGTTCGCGAACTCGCCGCAGGACGGCGAGGACCCGTGGCGCGGCGGGCGGTACTCCGTCGAAAGTTACCTCCAGCATCAGGCCGACAAGCTGGTCGGCAGGTTCGACCCGGGCACGTACGTGCTGCTGTCCGAGGCGATGAACCGGCACGACGTGGGCCGCGGACGCGGGGGCATCGCGGCGGCGCTCGGGACGATCACCGCACCCGTCATCGTGGGCGGCGTCGATTCCGACCGGCTGTACCCGATCCGCCTGCAGGAGGATCTCGCCGAGGACATCCCCACCTGCGACGGCCTGCGGGTGCTCAACTCGCGGGACGGCCACGACGGGTTCCTCACCGAGGCTGCCGCCGTCGCGAAACTGCTGTCCGAGACGATGCAACTGGCCCGCGCCGGGCGCTGACCCCGCGCCGGGCGACGCCCGCTCGGACCGTCAGTCGGTTCCGAGCGGGTCGATCGACACGGCCAGCCACACGATCGCGCCGCCGACGGCCACGAGTGCGCCGACGTCGAATGCCTTGCTGCGCACCGCGAGCAGTCCGACGCGCTCCGACGGCATCGTCAACCGGAGCACCGCCGCCAGCAGGGTGGCGACACCGAACACGAACGCTCCTCGCCGCCACCGGTCCGCGAGCACGAACACCACGGCCACGACGATGACGACGAGGACTGCCAGTATCGGCAGGTTCTTCTTCGCGAACTGCCCCCAATCGGCCATCTCAGCCGAGAGACGCTGCGACACGCTCGGCCCGCTCCACGACGTTGGTCAGCAGGAACGCGCGGGTCAGCGGTCCGACCCCGCCGGGGTTCGGGGACAGGAAACCGGCGACCTCGGCGACGTCCGCCGCCACGTCGCCGCGCAGCCCGTCCTCCGTGCGGCTCACGCCCACGTCGAGTACCGCGGCGCCGGGCTTGACCATGTCGGCCGTCACCAGCCCGGGAACACCCGCCGCCGCGATGACGATGTCGGCGCGCCGGACCTCCGCTCCCAGGTCCCGCGTCCGGGTGTGGCAGAGGGTGACGGTGGCGTTCTCGCTGCGCCGGGTGAACAGCAGACCGATCGGGCGGCCCACGGTGACACCGCGACCGACGACGACGACGTGCGCCCCCTCGATCGGGACCTCGTAGCGGCGCAGCAGGTGCAGGATCCCGCGCGGCGTGCACGGCAGCGGAGCTTCCTTGCCCAACACCAGGCGGCCGAGGTTGACCGGGTGCAGGCCGTCGGCGTCCTTGTCGGGGTCGATGCGCTCGAGGGCGGCGTTCTCGTCGAGCTGCTTCGGCACCGGGAGCTGCACGATGTACCCGGTGCAGTCCGGGTTGGCGTTGAGCTCGTCGATGGTGGCGTCGAGCTTCTCCTGCGTGATGTCGGCAGGCAGGTCGCGGCGGATCGAGGTGATCCCGACCTTCGCGCAGTCGTTGTGCTTGCCGCGCACGTAAGCCGCAGACCCCGGGTCGTCCCCCACCAGGACGGTGCCGAGACCGGGCGTGATGCCCTTGTCCTTCAGGGCGCTCACCCGCACCTTCAGGTCTTCGAAAATCTCGTCGCGGGTCGCCTTGCCATCGAGGATCGTTGCAGTCACGTGCCCCATTCTCTCAGGTTCGCCCAAGCAGTGTCAGGCAGGTTCGCCGAACCAGGGTCAGGCAGGTTCGCCGAACCAGGGTCAGGCAGGTTCCACCACGAGCCCGTTGGCCGTCGCGTACGCGACGGCCTGGGTGAGTTCGATCTGCGCCTTGTCCAGTGAGGCCGCCGTCCACAGATTCGCGTCGACGCGCGCCCCGCGCAGGTCCGCGCCGTCGAGTATCACGCCGCCGGTGCGGGCTCCGGACAGGTCGGCCGAGCGGAGCACGGCCCGGCGGAGGTCCGTGCGGACGAGGTTGGCCTCCCGGAACCGGCAGTCCGTGAAATCGAGTCCGCGCAGGTCCGCACCGCCCAGCGACACGAGCGTGAAGTCGCATTCGTCGAAGACCATCGGGCGCAGCCGGCAGTGGTCGAACTCCGACCCGAGGAAGCTGCAGTTGCGGAACTCGCTGTGCCACAGCGTGGTACGGGTGAACGTGCAGGAGCGGAACGCCGTCCCCACGTGACGGGACTCGGCGAGGTCGGCTCCCGTGAAATCGCAGTCGGTGAAGATCACCGACTCGGTGCGGAGTTCACTCAGGTCGGCGTCACGGAAGTTGCATTTCGTGTAGTGCCGCCGCTGCCAGTTCTGCGCGGGGAGTCGTGCGTCGCCGTAGTCCTCACCCACCACCTCTTCGACCGGATCCATGCGTCCATCATGCCGCCTCGCGGTGTGGCCCTAAGCTGTGCGGGTGTTCCGAGTGATGTTCCACGAACCCCGAATCCCACCCAACACCGGCAACGCCATCCGCATGGTGGCGGGCACCGGTTGCGAACTGCACCTCGTGGGACCACTCGGGTTCGACCTGTCCGAGCCGAAACTCAAACGAGCCGGGCTCGACTACCACGACCTGGCATCGGTGACCGTGCACGAAAACCTGGAGGCGGCCTGGGCCGCGGTGGAACCGGCGCGGGTGTTCGCGTTCACCGCGCACGCCACCGTGTCCTACGCCGACATCGCCTACCGACCCGGCGACGTTCTGCTGTTCGGTCCCGAACCCACCGGACTGTCGGCGGAGGTGCTGGCCGATCCGCACGTGACGGAACGGGTCCGCATCCCGATGCTGCCCGGCCGGCGGTCGCTGAACCTGTCCAACGCCGCAGCCCTCGTGACGTACGAGGCGTGGCGCCAGCACGGTTTCAGCGGGGCTGCGCTGTAGCTCCGGCAGTCAGGGCCCCGACGCCCGCGGCGGCGCCCGCACCGAGGGCGATGTCCAGGAAGTCGCGGGCTGCACCCTGCACCCCGCGCACCGGATCCCAGACGGCCGACAACCGCCGCGGCAGCGTCAGCCCCTCCACCTGGACGGAGGCGAGCCGGCCGTCGGTCAGGTCGGCGGCGACCGCCAGCGAGGACAGCACCGCCGGAGCGTTGCCCGCCACGACGGCCGCCTTCACCGCCGTGCACGACGTCAGCTCCAGCAGCGGCGGGACGCACTGCGGGACCGCGTTCTCCAGGGTGGTGCGCGTTCCGGAGCCGGATTCCCGCTGGATCATCGGCGTCGCGGCGAGTTCGGACACCGGAATCGGTGACCGGCGCACCCATTCGTGCTCCGGCGGCACCACGACCACCAGGTGGTCGCGGCCGATCTCCCGCACCTGCAGTCCCGCCGGAATGTCCGGGCCCTCGACGAACCCGAGATCGGCCTCGCCCGACAGCACCCGGGCGGTCACCTCCGACGAGTTGAGCAGCCGCACGTTCGTGACCACGTTCGGGTACTTGCGCCGCATCGCGACGGTCCACCCGGGAACCAGGTACTCGGCGATCGTCATGCTGGCCGCCACGGTCAGGCCGGCCTGCCGTTCCCCTCGCAGCGCTGAAACCCCCGACGCCAGTTCCTCGGCCGTGGCGAGGATGTGACTCGCCCATTCGAGGATGAGCGCGCCCTCCGACGTGGGCCGCACCCCGCTGGCGCCGCGGCTGAACACCTTGATGCCGAACTGGCGCTCGGCCGATCGCACCCGGGCGCTGACGGCCTGCTGGCTGAGCCCGTGCTCGCGCCCCGCCGCACCCATGCTTCCGAGCCGCTCGACGGACAACAGGACGTCGAGGGCACTGAGTTCGGGTACTCGGGGCGACAGCGGCACAACCCAAGGCTAGTCCCACAAACGTGATTTGTGGGCATTCAACGACAAGCCTTCTACCGGCCACGACGACGCGACGGCAAGCTCTGGGTATGACCCCGAATTGGTTCGCAGCAGTGATGGGCACCGGCATCCTCGCAGTTGTCGCCGCCGCATTTCCGGCCGGCGTTCCGGTGGTCCGGACGGCCTCCGAGGTCTTCTGGATGATCGCCGTGACGCTGCTCGTGCTGCTGACGACCGCACTGGTGCGGCACTGGATCCGCCGCCGCGACGACGCCCTCGCCGACGCGCGCAGCCACACGATGTTCCCGTTCTACGGCGCCGTGTCGATGGCGGTGCTGACCGTCGGCGCCGGCACCGGATCCGCCGGTCACGCACTTCTCGGCGACGTCGCCGTGCCCGCCTCGGCCACGCTGTGGACGATCGGGACCGGTATCGGGCTCGTCACCTACGCCGTCATGGCCCGCAGGCTGACCCGGCCCCACCAGGTGACACCCGTGCCGTCCTGGCTCATGCCCGTCGTGCCGCCCATGGTGTCGGCCGCCTCCGGAGCCGCACTGGTCAAACACCTTCCCGAGGGCGCACCTCAGATCGCGATGCTGGCGGTCTGCTACTCGCTGTTCGCGCTGGCGCTGAGCGCCGCGGTGACCGTCGCCGTCGTCGTCGGCCGCCACCTGCTGAGCAACGGGCTCCCCGCCACCCCGCTCGTGCCGACGCTCTGGATTCCGCTCGGCGTGATCGGGCAGTCGGTGGCGG
Organism: Rhodococcus sp. NPDC057014; assembly: GCF_042673295.1. Classification (NCBI taxonomy): domain Bacteria; kingdom Bacillati; phylum Actinomycetota; class Actinomycetes; order Mycobacteriales; family Nocardiaceae; genus Rhodococcus; species Rhodococcus sp. NPDC057014. The sequence continues at coordinate 6,804 of NZ_JBHUSF010000201.1, read as the reverse complement.
CGATCAATCTGCTCGGCGCGGCGTCCGGCCACGCCTGGCTCCACGCGGTCGGTGTCGTCTACGGGACCACGGTCGGCGCGCTCGGCGTCCTCGCCCTCGCGACCGTGGTCACCGTGACCGCCAGGGCCTTTCGCCGCGGGTTGACGTTCACCCCCAGCTGGTGGAGTTTCACGTTCCCCGTCGGCACCTGCGCGCTGGGCGCGAACTCCCTCGGCCTGGCGACGGATTCCGTCGTGATCGTCGGCGCAGGCGTGACGCTGTGGTGCGCGCTGGTCGTCATCTGGGGCACCGTCGCGGTCCACACACTGCGGCACGCCGCCGGGCGACTCGGTGAGCGCGGCGCCCGGGACAATTCCGCAGCCCACGCCTTCAGCGCGGCGCGCTGACCACGAATCGTGACCCGGGTGTCAGGCGCCCGACTCGACGGGGCGGCCGGACTGCATCCACGCGGACGTCCCGCCCGCCACCGACACGGCGTTGATCCCCCGCGCATTCAGGTACTCCGCCGCCTGCAGGCTCCGGCCGCCGACCGCGCAGATCACGTAGACGACGTCGGCCTCCGGGATCTCGTCCACACGCGCGACGAACTCGCTGAGCGGAATCAGCGTCACCCCGGGAACCCGGGCCTGGGCGTACTCGTCGGCCTCGCGCACGTCGATGACGGGGGCACCCGACGCCAATGCGCCGTCCAGGGCATTCAGGTCGACTTCGATCATTGCGTCTTCGCCTCTTCTCGTTCCGGCGCCGGGCCCGACGGGGGTCCGGGCGGCCTGTTGGACATCCGGCGCAGACGGTACGCGCCGTACACGACCAGTGCGATGACGGCCACGAAACCGAACCAGGGAATCAACGCGCCCACGACCACGGCGCCGGCCGCGATCGCCGACAGCAGGGCGTTCCAGCCCGCGACGACGCCTTCCCAGAAGTTGTCCGGACCGGTACTCGGCCGTTCGGTGTCGGTGGTGGTGACGTCGATCATGATCGTGGCCAGTGCCACCTGGTCGCTCAGTGACCGTTTCTGCGCGGTGAGGCTGTCGAGTTCGCCCTGACGCTCCGACAACGCCCTCTCGGCCTCGATGAGATCCGCGGTGTTCGCGGCCGACGTGATGAGCCCCTGCAGGCGGGTGACGGACGCCGTCAACGCGCCGATCCGGGCGTCGAGATCCTGCGACTGCATCGTCACGTCGCTCTTCGTGATGCTGACGCTGGTGACCTTGCCCAGTTCCCGCAGATCGTCCAACGTCCGGGTGAGCGAGTCGGCGGGCACCCGGATGGTCAGCGAACTGCTCGCGTCCTGGTTGTCGGACCCCGGCTGTTCGGTGAGCTGGTCGACGCGCCCGCCGAGATCGTCGACCTTGTCCACGATCTGCCTGCCGACGGCCACCGGGTCGCCCGCGGTGAGCGCGACCTGACCGGTGATGATCTCCTGGCGGTCGGTGGGGGCCTGGTCCTTCGCGGGTTGCTGCACCGCGCCACCGATTTCCATGCTGCTGGAGTCCCCCGGCGAGGGGGCGGGCGACGACTGGGAGGAGCCGCTGTTCGAACCCCCACACCCCGCGAGCGCCAGCGTAGCCACGACGATCGCCGACAACACGTATCTCCTCATGACCAGATGCTAGCGGTGCGGGACTCATCGGAAGTCCCTGGATTTGGCGGACACCCGCAAATCCATCAGCTGCAACCGATCCGCCACCACCGTCACCGCGCCTTCGGCGTTCTGCACCGTGCCGCGGACCAGCAGTGCGGGTGCCGTGTTGGCGAGTGTGCGGTACCTCGCCCACAACCCCACCGAACAGACGACGTTGACCATCCCGGTCTCGTCCTCGAGGTTGATGAACGTGACCCCGGCCGCCGTCGCCGGGCGCTGCCGGTGCGTCACCGCCCCGCCCACCAGAACCCGGTCGCCGTCGGGAACGTCGAGCAGGTGCGACGCCGGGATCACCCCGAGCGCATCGAGTTGCGGGCGCAGGAACTCGGTGGGATACGACTCCGGTGACACCCCGGTGGCCCACACGTCCGCCGCGGCCAGTTCGAGGTCGCTCATCCCCGGCAGGGTCGGCGCGCGGGTGGACGCCCCGATCCCCGGCAGCCGGTCGCGGCGCTCGCCCGCCGCGGCGCCCGCCGCCCACAGCGCCTCCCGCCGGGACAACCCGAAACTGTCGAGAGCACCTGCGGTGGCCAGCGATTCGGCCTGTGCCGTGCTCAGTTCCACCCGGCCGGTGAGGTCGAGGAAGGATGTGTACGGTCCGCCGTCGCCGCGGGATTCGACGATCCGCTCGGCCAGCGTGGTCCCGACGTGCCGCACCTCCCCGAGCCCGAGCCGCACCTCCGTCCCGCCCGCCTCGACGGTGGCGTGCGCGAGGCTCGCATTGACGTCGGCGCCGTGCACCCGCACCCCGTGCCTGCGGGCGTCGGCCACCAGCGACTGCGGCGAGTAGAACCCCATCGGCTGCGCCCGCAGCAGACCGGCGCAGAACGCCGCCGGGTGATGCAGCTTGAACCACGACGAATAGAACACCAGGGCCGCGAAACTCTGCGAATGACTTTCGGGGAAACCGAAATTCGCGAAGGCGTACAGCTTCTCGTAGATCCGGTCGGCGACGTCCTCACCGATCCCGTGTAGGTCCCGCATGCCCTGGTAGAGCCGCCCCCTCAGCCTTTCCATCTTCTCGGGCGACCGTTTGGACCCCATGGCCCGGCGGAGCTGGTCGGCCTCGGCCGGGCTGAACCCCGCCACGTCGACCGCCATCTGCATCAGCTGTTCCTGGAACAGCGGCACACCCAGCGTCCGCTTCAGCGCCTTCTCCAGGGACGGGTGGTCGTAGGTCACCGGTTCGAGCTTGTTGCGGCGGCGGATGTACGGGTGCACCGATCCGCCCTGGATCGGGCCGGGGCGGATGAGCGCCACCTCCACCACCAGGTCGTAGAAGTTCCGCGGTTTCAGCCTCGGCAGGGTGGCCATCTGGGCCCGCGACTCCACCTGGAACACCCCCACCGAGTCCGCCCGCTGCAGCATCTCGTAGACGGCCTCCTCGGAGAGGTCCAGCTGCGCCAGATCAACCTCGATCCCCTTGTGCTCGGCCACGAGGTCGATCATGTAGTGCAGCGCGGAGAGCATGCCGAGACCCAGCATGTCGAATTTCACCAGACCCACCGCAGCGCAATCGTCCTTGTCCCACTGCAGAACACTGCGGTTCGCCATGCGCGCCCACTCCACCGGGCACACGTCGGCGATCGGCCGGTCGCAGATCACCATGCCACCCGAGTGGATGCCGAGGTGCCGCGGAAACCCCTCGATCTGAGCGGCCAGTTCGAGGACGGCGGGCGGGATGTCGGTACCGGCCTCCTTCCCGATCCCACCCCAGCGGCTGACCTGCTTGCTCCACGCGTCCTGCTGCCCCTGCGAGAAACCCAGCGCCCGGGCCATGTCCCGCACCGAGGACTTTCCGCGGTACGTGATGACGTTCGCCACCTGCGCCGCGTACCGGCGTCCGTACTTGGTGTAGACGTGCTGGATGGCCTCCTCCCGGCGGTCGGATTCGATGTCGACGTCGATGTCCGGGGGGCCGTCGCGTTCGGGTGAGAGGAAACGTTCGAACAGCAATTTGTTGCGGACGGGATCCACGTTGGTGATGCCGATGGCGTAGCAGACGGCGGAGTTGGCCGCCGAACCCCTTCCCTGACAGAGGATGTCGTTGTTCTTGCAGAACGACACGATGTCGTGGACCACCAGGAAGTAGCCCGGAAAGTTCAGTCCGGTGATGATGTCCAGTTCGTGCTCGATCTGCCGGTAGGCCTCCGGCCGGTCCGCAGGCGCGCCGTAACGGCGACGGGCCCCGTCCATCGTGAGCCTGCGCAGCCAGCTGGCCTCGGTGTGTCCGTCGGGAACGTCGAACGGGGGCAGTTGCGGCGCGATGAGCCGCAGGTCGAACGCACACTCCAGGCCGAGTTCCGCGGCACCGCGGACGGCCTCCGGGTGCGCGGCGAAGAGGTGCGCCATCTCCTCGCCGGACCGCAGGTGCGCTCCCCCGGCGGGCGCCAGGTGCCCGGCCGCGTCGTCGAGACTCTGCCGGGCCCGGACGGCAGCCATCGCCATGGCCAGTCGCCGGCGGGGCGGTCCCGCGAAGTGCGCCGCCGTGGACGCGATCACCCGAAGTCCGTGCCGCTGTGCGAGTTCGGCGAGGCAGGCGTTGCGCTCGGCGTCCTCCGCGACGCCGTGATGGGTGAGTTCCACCGTGACCCGCTCGGCCCCGAATCGATCGATCAGGTCCCGGAGCCGGACGGCCGCGGCGTCCGGGCCGCCTGACGCCAGCGCCTGACGCACATGCCCCTTCCGGCAGCCGGTCAGGATCTGCCAGTGCCCGCCGGCGGCATCGGCGAGGCCGTCGAGGTCGTAGCGCAGTCTGCCCTTCTCCCCTCCCGCGAGATGCGCCGCCGCGATCTCCCGGGAGAGCCGCCGGTACCCCTCCTGGCCTCTCGCCAGCACCAGCAGGTGCGCGTCGTCCAACGTCAGTTCGGACCCGAACACGGTGCGCATGTTCAGTTCCTTCGCCGCCTCTGCGAAGCGGACCACGCCGTAGAACCCGTCGTGGTCGGTGAGCGCGATGGCCTCGAGACCGAGCCGGACGGCCTCCTCCACCAGCTCTTCCGGCGGGGAGGCGCCGTCGAGGAAACTGAACGCCGAGTGCGCGTGCAGTTCGGCGTACGGCACGGTGGAACCGGGACGTTCCTGACGGCCCGCCCGGTACTCCCCCCGTTTACGCGACCACGCGGGACTGTCGCCGCCGTCGCCCGGATACATCGACTCCGGGTCGACCCGCCCCGGCCTGCCCGACAGGACGCGTTCCATCTCGGACCACGTCGGCGGACCGTTTCCCCAACCCATCTGATCACACCTCTTCTACCCGCGCACGTGCGTGCCGAGATCACGGAAGATGCCGCGGGGGAAGGCGCATCATTCGAACGGGAGTTCGAACATTGTCAGTGTGCCATCACCCGCACGGGCCGGTCAACGCAGGTCACGTCACGAGCGCGGCCAGACCTCTCAGACGGTCCTGGGCAGGCCTTCGAGGGCAGCTCACGCACTTGCCCGAGCCGGGGGTCTCGTAGATCAGGCAGCACGACGCCCGTTGCGTGAACCGGCGCGACAGCGCCCCGGCCCGGACGTCGACGAACCGCGGGTCCGGCAGCACGGCACCGGCCCGGCGGAGTGCGTCCACCAGACCCCGGGCGAAGATGCTGCCGCGGGCGCGGTCGCCGCACGCCGTTCCCGCGTCGAGGGCCCGGTTGGCGATCGAATCCGTGGTGATCGCCCACATCGCGGCGTGCCGCACCCCGGACACCGCGGCGAGCGCCTCGACGATCGGCGTCAGCGCCGCGGCCATCTCGGCCGCGAGTTCGAACAGCCCCTCGGTGACCGGCAGCCCCGACGACGCGGTGATGCCTCCGAGGTACCCGTCGTCGCGGAGGAACGCCACGGCGTCGCCGAGCCCCGGGTGGGCGGCGACACCCGTGACGAGCGCGGTCGCGATCGGGATCCCGGTCAGCGTCGAGCTGGCCGAGTACCACCACAGGGTGCCGTTGACCCGGGGATCGTCGCTGCCCCACCGCGCCGCCGTGTCCGCGACCCGGTCCGCGAGCCAGCCGGGATCGGTCAGCCGCACGGCCGGGAACGAGGCGGCGCCGGGGTGTGCGATCTGGTCGGCGATCATCGGGACGCGGCTGGCGGTCAGCTCGTACGCGCGCCGCAGTTGCTCATCCATCGGCCAGCCCCAGGATCTCCATCGTCAGCCGCGGACTCGCCCGCACGACGGCGCGGATGCCGAACACCCCGCCCAGCACGGTGTCGTCCAGGACGTCGGCGGGCGGACCGGTGCTGATCACCCGTCCATCGTGCAGCACGGCCAGTGTGTCGCAGTACTCCACGGCCAGCCGGAGGTCGTGCATGGTCACGACGATCGCGAGACCGTCGCCGGAGAGGTCGCGCAGCAGGTTCATCACCGTCAGCTGATGCCGCAGGTCGAGGTGGTTGGTGGGTTCGTCGAGCAGCAGGACCCGCGGTTGCTGCGCGAGAGCCCGGGCGATCGACACCCGCTGTCGTTCCCCGCCGGACAGTGCCTGCACGTCGCGGCCGGCGAGTTCGGCCAGCCCCACCTGTCGTAGGCACGTCTCCACGATCTCGCTGTCGCCCCCGTTCGCCCGTTCGAACCAGCCCCGGTGCGGGACGCGTCCGAGCGACACGGATTCGCGCACGGTCAGCCCCGCGGACACTCTCGGTTCCTGGGTACTCGCGCCGATCGTCCGGGCGAGTTCTCGTCTGCCCAGGTCGGCGCTGTCCGTTCCGTCGACGACGACGGCGCCCCCGGTCGGGGTGAGCGCTCGATAGCAGCAGCGCAGCGCCGTGGTCTTCCCGGAACCGTTGGGCCCGACCAGCGCCAGCACCTCACCGGGACGCACGGCGAGGTCGACGCCGTGCAGCACTTCCCGTGACCCGAGTTCGGCGCGGACCCGGTGCAGACTCAGCGCGGTCACCGCTCTGCCCTCCCGTACTGCCGGTACAGCATCCACACGAAGATGGGTGCTCCCACGAGGGCGGTGACGACGCCGACGGGGACCTCGATGCTCCGCGCGACCGACCGCGCGGCCGTGTCCGCCGCGACCATCGCGATCGCGCCGAGGAACGCGGCGACCGGCAGCAGCCTGACCGCTCGGGCACCCACGACGTACCCGGCCAGATGCGGCACGAGCAGGCCGATGAAGCCGATGCCGCCCGCGACGGACACGGCCGCTCCGGCCAGCATCGAC
>NZ_JBHUSF010000200.1:0-16249 GCF_042673295.1 Rhodococcus sp. NPDC057014 | reverse complement strand
ACTCTTCCGGATACGGCTTCGGCATGTCGATCATCCTTCCACCGTGAGGGCAGATCCCTCACGGGTCAGGTGTCAACCAGAGCCGGGGCAGTCCCGTATGACCTGACCGGGGCGGATCTTTCCGAGGCGAACCTGAACTCCGCCGACCTCACCGGATGGGTGCTAGATGGTGTCGATCTGACCAAAGCAAATCTCGCCGGCGCTATTCTGCGGACTACTGATCTGAGCTACGCGAACCTCACCGACGCGTATCTCTTCAACGCGGACCTTGGTCAGGCGTATCTAGTGGGATCAGATTTCTCGATATCGAGCCTCCGACATGCACAGCTCCAGATGGCCAACCTCACCACCGCGAAGCTCATCAAGGCTGAGCTTGACCGCGCGGACTTCACAAACGCGAACCTCACCGACGCAAACCTCACCGAGTCAGATCTCACGAAAACGGATCTCACCAGAGCGAACCTGGACGGCGCGAACCTCACGGGTGCCGACCTCACCGACGCGAACCTCACAGGTGCCAACCTCACCGACGCAAACCTCACAGGTGCCAACCTCACCGACGCAGAACTGGTTCGTGTTCGGTGGTCACCGACAACGACGTGGCCACAAGGTTTCGTTCCGCCTGCACTAAATTCGTAGCGGCTGCTCACTTATTGGCTAGTTCGCTTCGGAACGTCGGAGCATGGATTTCGACAACCAGCCCACCAAGGTTGATGAGAGAAGGACCGCCGCTTGAGCCTCATCAGCTGAGACATCCTCGTAGTCCGCCCGCCCGTGACGATCAGACTGACTGTGCCATAGAAGCTGCATGGCCGACACGACATGCTCCACGGGCGAGACGAACTTGGAGCCCTTCATCGAAAACTCCCACTTGTCCGGAGCGTTTCGGAGCACATTGATGTCTTTACCGAGAGTGGCATTCGCGTCTTTCGGTGAGATCAGGGGGCATGAGAGTACTTCAACAGCCCGCACCGCGTCGTAGTAGGCGTGACTCGGACTCTGATCGATTCCGAACGCACGCTCCCAGGCTGCTCTCAACAGTGAGCTTGCCTGATCTGCCGCGGACATGGCTTCTTCGACGATGTCGACGACGCCGCCCGGCATTACCTCCACTAGACCGTATCGTTCCTTACGTAGGCCTACCTGCCACCCGGCCCCACTCGCCCCTAGGATCTTCTGCAGCTCCTCGACTCGTTGGGGTCTCGTGCCGAGGCGGGACGGTGTGATCTCGCTGAGCATGAAATCGACCAGGTAGGCGCGGACAGTCTGATCCAGACCCCGAAGTACCTGGAGAACTTGATCTACGTCGGTCAGACCAACATTCATAAATCCGAGGTCCTGACGTGCCGCGGTCTGGAATCGCAGAAAGACAGTCACATCCATGAATTCATGGCCATACATGTCTCTGGTGAGCCAGCGGTGAATGGATTCGTTTGCAGCGTTGGGGATTCCACGCTCGATAGTCAAGAATTGTTCAAGCTCAGATTCGTCGAGACCTGGAGGTGTCCACACATAATCACTGCTCACAACGGTGCTTTCCTGTCTTCTTGGCGACACTCTAGGTATCGATACAGGGTGGTGCCAGGCCATAATTGTCACTCATCACACTGAAGCAGCGGGTGATGCATTGGTCAGTTCCGCGTCCGCGAGGGTCACTTCAGATGCCGGTACAGCGTCGTACGCCCGACGCCGAGGATCTCGGCGATGTCGACGAGCGGCATTCCGTTCTCGCGCATCTTGTGTGCCTGCCGGATCTTGTTGGTGGTCATCTTCGGTGGCCGGCCGCCGATGCGGCCGCGGGCTCGGGCGGCGGCGAGACCGACCTCGGTGCGTTCCCGGATGAGGTTCCGTTCGAACTCGGCGAGCGCGCCGAAGATCGAGAAGATCAGTTTGCCGCCGGAGGTGGTGGTGTCGATCGACTCGGTGAGCGACCGGAATCCGATGCCGCGCCCGTCGAGGTCCTCCACGGTCTGCAACAGATGGGGGAGCGAGCGACCGAGTCGGTCGAGCCGCCACACGACGAGCGTGTCGCCTTCCCTCAGATGCGAGAGCATGTCGTTGAGCTGCGGACGTGAGGTTGTGGCCCCGCTCGCGGTGTCTGTCCACACCCTCGAGCAGCCGGCGACGCTGAGAGCGTCTCTCTGCGAATCTGCGGTCTGCTCGGCGGTCGAGACCCTCGCGTAGCCCAAAAGTTCGTTCACGAGCCAGGAGTGTTCCACAACTCACCGACAACCGGAGTTTGTGAAACATCGGTTTTTGACACGGGTTTCGGAACACAACCGCCCCCTGGTCGGCCCACGGAGTCGCGGATGTTCCGAAAACGTTCATTTTTGAAACACTCGATCCGGCAACCCCTCAACCCGTTGACGCACGCGACAGACCGCGACCCCTACGACCGCGCTCCGAAATTCTAAGTCGTTTACATCGCTTCCAAGCTTGCCGCCGACTCACGGGCTAACCTGATTCGGTGGTGAAAAAGCAACCGGGCGTCCCTTGGGAAGGCTTCACAACAGAGGAGGCCAAACTACTCGACTACCTCGATCACCTCGGCAACAACGGATGGGCGAAGAATAGCCAAACCGAGTTGATGATGCCGATTGCACTAGGCGATTGCGAAGCCGTTGGTCTCGACATCGAGCGAATCAAAGAGGCCATGGCGTCCGTCGGTTATGACAGGCATGCACTTCATCAGCTCGATCGATGGGAATCGAAGCGCACGACCGGAAAATTCGGCCGCTAACCCGGCGCAGTCTTGCGAGCGCGGACCTCATCCGCAGTTTGACAGCAGCCGGACAGGCCCCACGAGATGCCCCAAGCCACTGCTACCCGGGCGAGCAACTTCGGCCACGAACCCGACCTGCACCACTAAATTGTCGGTGAATGTCGCCGAGTTGAACCCCTGTAGTGCGATAAAAGCTTCCCCGATCGAATTTGGTGGAGGGTAGAGTCTCATTGTTCGAAACAAGAACTTCAGTTCAGGCCTAGCGAATCCTTCGGGCACGCGCTGTTCAGGTAGCTCTCCACATCGCCACCGACACACCGTCCACTTGCCGCTGCTAATCTCAGGGAGTGACAAATTCACCCGTGTTGACTGTCTTCATCAGCTGGTCTGGCGACGTGTCGAAGCACGTCGCCGTGGTCTGGGAGCGACTTGTCAACGAAATGTTCGACCATGTAAAGCCGTGGATGTCGGAAGTCAGTATTGAGCCGGGAACCCGTGGGCTCGACGAGATTCGAAAAACCCTGAAAGAGACCTCATTCGGGATCATTATCGTGACACGCAGTAATGAAAACGCTCCGTGGATCAACTTCGAGGCAGGCGCGCTTTCGAAAGCGCTGAACGACGACGACTCCCGGGTAGCCCCCGTGCTTGTGGACTACAACAATCCGGCCGAACTTAGCAGTCCGCTGAAACAGTTCCAAGGAAAACTCCTGAACAAGGACGGCGTGGAGAAAGTACTCAAACTAGTCGCCGATACCGCGGGAATCGAGTGGAGCAGAGTGAAACCACGCTTCGATAGAAGCTGGGGAGATTACGAGAAGGAATTTGAAGAGGCGAGAACTTCCCTGTCCAGCCAGCAAGTTCCACAGGACATTGATACGAGTGCCATGATTCCTGAAATCTTGGAAACGGTACGCGATCTGAAACGAGACAGGACTCGCTCAATTGAGCGTTTTACACCCGATGAATTGCGGTGGATGAAATACGGCAGGGAGGCCGAAGAGGGACCGATCGCCGACCAAATTCTTGCAATTATGAGCATCCACGGTGTCTCCGGGGCACGTGTTTCATTCAATTACGTTAACGACCGCCGTGTTATTCAAATTCACCGACTCGCAGACGTGAGTGACGAGGTCGTGCAAAGGATCAAAGCGGAAATTCTCGCAACCTTCAGTGGAGCGATGCTTTCGATCGGGCGCCTTACTGCCGTTGTCGAAGTTGACGAATAACTCTGCGCACAACTACATAGTAGAGGCACGGACGCCGAACCAGTATTGGGTTATCGTGTAGCTACCGCCGCCCTGCTGCGGCGGTAGCTACGAGAAAGGGGACACAATGGCTGAGGAATCTCGTGGTCATCGTCCGAGTCAGAGTCGGACACCCAGGGCAGTGACAGGTGGTGCAGCTCCTCAGGGCGGAGGCACACACGGAGCACGGCCGAGGTCAGTGGCGACTCCGCCACCTCCACCGCCCCGCAATCGCCCCAGCGGCGGCGGAGGTGAGAGCAAGGCCAAATAGCCTCAAGTACCGATTTCGGTCAGCACCCTCCGATGGTTGTTCCTCAGGAGTCGGTGGCTCTCTTATCCAGGAGATACGTTCGTTTCCCGTGAGTGGAACGTAGATTCCAAGGCTGCCTTTCACCGGATCGAGGAATTCTCCGTTCTCTCCCATTTCCCACTGCTCCGGGATGAAGATGTCCCGAGATTCGGGATACGTCGCTATGTACCCTTCCTCTGAAGGCATGTACCCGCCTACCCACCTCCCATCCGCAGTGCGAATTCGAACAAAGCAGTCCGCCCGTTCTGTGGCCTTCGCATCCCACGCACTCGGGTAGGGCCGGCGACTGGGTGCAAACCCCACTGAGACCGGGTCGCGGGCGAATCTGACCTGCTGAATTCCAGCAACTGTCGCCGGGATGACAACGGCAAGCACGAGAACGGCGAGTGCGGTGAGTCGTGGATTTGTCAACAAAATGTTGCTGTCCGCCTCGACCCGTTCCACCGTGCTGATGATCCAAGGTCCCACGATGATGAGGTACACGCAGTCGAAAATGATGCTCGCCGCAATGGCATGGACCAACCGCACGCTGAAGTCTTTTTCGTCGGGAGTCGGTCCACGTAGGTACCGTCTGCACGCCGTGTACACGATTCCGGGTACGACGAGAAGGAGAAATGCGATCAGTTGAAAGAGCGTCCCAGGAATAGTCATCGATTCTCCTGACTGCGTGTGGCCCCTGCGATGACCCTGGCTGAGGACTGACGTGCAAGCCCTTCATGCTACCGACGTCCATTCGGTGGTCACGCCGCACGCCTGACGGATTCAGCGTGGTGAAGGCATCTCGCCGCGGTGTGATTGTGGCGGTGAGTGTGCGTGGGGTCTGTCAGAACAGGCTGATCTGATCTTCGTCGGCGGCGGCGTCGGTGCGCTGCTCGTAGGCGGTGGCGAAGGCGCGGGCAGCGGATTCGGTGCAGCCGATCTCGCGGCCGACCTGCGCCCAGGACAGTCCGCTCTGGTGCAGGTGCCAGGCGTCGCGCTCGTCGTCGGTGGTCAGGTGGGCGGCGTGGATAGTCACTGGTCTACTCCTCGGAGGTGGGCGAGACGCTCGGTGGCGGTGCGTTGTTGGCGGCCGAGGGCAACCATGTGCTCGAAGAGTTGGTCTTCGGGAAGTTGCTCGGCGGCTTGGGCGAGGGATTCTGCAGCGGCACGGAAGCTACGCCGATAGGCCTGCGAGATGACGGCGCGGGTGTAGTGGTCGAGGGCGATGTGGTCGGCCCCGCGGGTGGTGATGTTCGCGAGGTGCCGGGATCGTTGGCGTCCGTGGTGGCCGGCGAACTTGCCGGTGCGTTCAAGGTCGGCGGCGACCATGGTGGGATCGTGCGGGGCACCGGAGCGGACCAGGCCGGCGATGACGGTGTAGAGCTCTCGGTGGATGGGCTGTTGGAAGTCGGCGGCGTCGAGTGCGGCGACGGCACGGTGGGCGGCCTCGGTGGGCGCCCACAGCAGCGCGCACAGGCACAGGACCTCGATGTCGGTGTGGGCGTCGATGCCGAGGTCGGTGGCCTCGATGGATTCTGCGGGTCCGGCGTCGGCGGCCTGGGTGTGGACCAGTTCGAGTGCTGCGGTCATGGCGGGTCGGTCCCTTCTGGGTGACACGGGAGGGTGTTTCAGGCCGCGGTCAGTCGGCGGATGCGATCCGGGCGATACCCGGACCCGTGCTCGTCACCTGCGATGACGACGGGGGCCTGGAGGTAGCCGAGGGTGAGGAGGTGTTCGCGGGCGTTGGGGTCTTCGGTGATGTCGACGGTGGTGTAGCCGATTCCCGCTTCGTCGAGTGCGCGGTGCGTCGCGTTGCACTGCATGCAGGCCGGTTTGGTGTAAATGGTGACCGTCACGATTCCCCTCCGAGTATCATTTCCAGTGATTTCATTTTATCGAATACCGCCACTTATTCCAAGGGTTTATGCGGTGATATTCCGCCTTTTATTTGCGTAATTTCTGCGCGTAGCTCTGCCGGTTTATCGACACTTTCTGATCTCCGATCCGCGTCCCCGTATCCGTGCGACCTGCGCCCATCACTGCAGCTGTGCGCCTTCGTGTCGTACTGGGCCGTGTTTTTGCCCGGAACACCCATGCGTCAAGGGGAAGTGAAATAAATAGTCGCTCGATATAAGGGAGTTCGCGTCCGCGGGCGAGTATTTGTTTTCGCATCCTTGGCGCGGATGGTGGTCAGGTAGAAGAATTTCGGGGACGGCAAGAAAGAGCCGTTTCTTTCTGTTTCCAGGCGTATTTGAGTTTTGTTTTCGGGGCCCGGCGGCCGGGTGCGCTTGAGGTGCGGCGCCTGTGGTGGCCGCTGCTCGGCCGCATCCCGTGCCCCGCTCTAGGGAGGTGAGGGACGTGGCTGAGCCGCGCGGGATGCGGCCGACCGCGAAGTTCCGCGGTGACCGGCCCTGGGCCGGGGCATGGGTGTTGCGCCCCGGCCCAGGTGGTGGTCAGTCGATATCGATGGCGGTGGGGTCGAGTTGTCCGGCGATGGCTTTCTCGACGTCGGTCAGCTCGTGGCCGTTGGCGGCGAGCATGTCGAGGTAGGGGTCTGCGAATCGCCGTGCCGGACAGGAATACCGAATCCCGTTTCCCTGATCCGTCCTCCTGGGTACGGACCTACTTCGCAGCGCACTCGCCCCGGGCGACGTCCTCGCTGCTAGCCGCGGTCGGCGCCGGCCTGCTCCCGTATGGTGACACGCGCGAGCATCTGCTCCATCTGCGGCCACCCGAGCCGCTGACCGCTGCAATCATCCCGGCTCGAGTGTCGAAGTCCGGTTCGAATGCGGTGAAGATTTGCTGAGCGGCGGGCGCGAGTACATCGCGTTCGACCGCGAAGACTGTCTCGCGCGACCCACGGTCCTCGCTGTCGGTCTGATCGGGATCACCGAATAGCTCCACCAGCCGGTCCCGAACGTAGCCGAGCTGTTCGAGCTCGGCCGCGGTGTAGAACTCGCGTACCGAGGTCACAGGGTCCCTCCTTGCCATCCGACGTCCCTATTGTGCGGTGGGCTGCTCCGCTCGCTGTTCTCTCCCCAGCGGGCTACACATCCTGGACGGTTAGGTCAGCGAAGAAGCCGTGACTTGGAAACCTGACCGGAGCAAAATAAAGAGTACCAACCAGTCTTGTTGTAAACCGGGGAGTTCATCATGGTCGCGAGAAAGCAACTCACTATCGATTCGATCACATGCCTTTCAAAGACTAACCCTGAACGCTACGTCGACTACATAACTGTCATTTTAGTTACAAAGAAAAGAACCCCAGAAGGGTATGTCCCCGTTTATGCCACCTCGGTCGTCCTGGGCGACCGATCGAATACGAATTCGATTCCAAAGTTCAGGAACGGGACGAAACTTCGTTTTGAAGATTGGCCGGAGCTTCTACCTGTGCACGTTACTTCACGAGATAGCGCGGATGGCTCAATTTCAGAGGAACCGGTACGGCCCATAACCGTGGGCGATCGTACTGCAGGCAAGGACGCCCAAAGTCCAGACGATTACACTGTAGATATAACTCTCATCAATGATAGAGACGTGGACGACCCATACATTCTCGCCAAGGCCTTAATGATCATTGGCGGAATCGGGGCGTCAGCTTTAGCAGGATATGGTGTTTCGAAGATAGGACCAGGCAACGAAGGCGACCTGATTGACTTGGCAAAGAAAGCGCTGTCGAGCGGTGCCGCCAAGTCGATATATGGCGAATTAATGGAAGCCATTAGCGATATATTCAAGGACTGGCCACATTGCGCGGGGAGAGTGTTTCATCAAACGGTCTCGCTACAAGACACCTCAGGCATAATAACTCTTCGAACAGATCCGGGAGCGAGTTGGCCCGGCGGTTGCGGAAGGCCTGACTACGAGGTTCAACTCACACTCGAGGTGACCGGGCTCGGACTTGACGATTATCCCAAACCGAAACGAATGTGTGAAATCGTACCCTTTTTGACCCAATCGGTCGAGGACTGGTCAGCCACTAATGGACATGTATTGCTTGGCTTCGAGGAGCCTCAACCAGGACATACGTCCCCAATTACAGTAAGCTTTTTCAAAGAAATAGGGGGCGGACAGCCAGGGAATACGGGAACCCTGTTTATTGCAGAGAGATCAAAGTCTACAAAAGGATACATTGTCAATTATACGAATAGGAGCATAACGCCAACATTGGGAGAGGTTCAGACTAGGCGAAATGGAGTAAAGTTCGTTCAGGGAGATTTTTTAATAAAGGATCTTCCGGCTGCATCCAAAGGGAGAATAGTCAAGATATTGGAAAATGTTGTCGGGCAATTTCCTTCAAAACCAAAGAAGTTTGGAACCATCGATTCTCCAATAGTTCAACACGCCAAGAAGTTAGCCGAAGAACTCACTTCGGCGCTCTGGAAGCAGCGAGGTCCCGAATGGGGTGCGATCATAGAGATACCTGAGATCGATGTGCGATTGGAGCTCCATCGGCGGATTTGCTACGACGTGGTCGACGGGAAAAAGGTAGAGGGAAGCGCAGCTTCTCGGGGAAACGTCATCTTCTATTTTCGCGGTTACTCGAAACCAAATGGTGAAGGTGATTACGCATCCGATACGGCGGCAATGCTTGTTCCACTAAATCCCAAAAAATAGTGGCGAACAGCTCACCACTGAACCGCTGCGTCGACCCGGTTCTTCCCAGGACTGCGCGGCCCCTGTCGGCAGGAACGAGAAACCACTTCACCCACGATTCTCACAGCCTCTCGACCCCCGGGAAGAAGGTAGTCGATTCACTCCGCTCACTGGGCGCCTCATGTGTTCTGACGGGAGGGGGGATAATCGCCTTGACCAACGATGAGTGTCCACCACGATCACAAAACGAGTGCGAGCAACCGTGGCAGCGAGAGGACGGCGGGCTGCGAACACCCGATTCCGGCCGACCACGAAGGGCTAACGACGGCGAGGAACCAGAACGCATGCGACCAGACGTCGGCGGTGGAGTGGGCAGCCCACCCGATCACGACCAGCAGTGCGCCCCCGCACCGTCTCCTCGTCGCCGCGGTGATCGCGGCGGTCTTTGTGGGGGCTTTACCAACCGCCGGGACCTCGACGATTACCGCGAGGATTTGTCGCGGTCGGAATCTCCCCAGGTACGTAGGGTGTTGACCTCTTCGTCCGTCAGTCCGAGCAGCTCCGCGACCTTGCGCTCTTCGGCTTCTCGGTCCGCCTTGATCGAGGGCGCATACTTTCGCTGCGCCGATTGCTTCGTGATCCCGCCCAGGGCCTCGCCGATCACGGTCCAGCTGATCCCCCGGTTCCGGGCGACGGACACCATCTGCGCCAGTGTCGACTTGGCGCGGACCGTCGCCTCGTGTTGCGCCCGGATCGCGGCGACGACCTGCTCGTTCGTCACGGTTCCCACGAACTTCTTCGACTCAGCCACGTCCTCATCCTGCTGACAAGCAAGTACATGTCAACAAAATACTGACACCTAGCATGCGATGGTGGGGTCTGTGCTGCAAGCCCGCGAACTTCGGCCAGTTCACAGGGACAATCGGCCTATGCGGCTGATCGCGCCGATGCTGGCCACGGCCGGCCCTCCCCCGGACGACGAGCGGCCGTGGAGTTTTGAGATGAAGTTCGACGGGTGCCGAATCCTGGCCTCGGTCGGCGGCGGCCGCGATCCAAAGCTGTGGACCCGCAACCTCAACGTGGTGACCGGCTCGTATCCCGAGGTCGCCGAGGCACTTGCGGTGGCCTTCGGCAGCGCGGAACCGATCGTGCTCGACGGGGAGATCGTGGCCCTCGACAGGGGCAAGCCCAGCTTCAATCTGCTCCAGCGCCGGATGGCCGTGGCCCACGCAACGAAGCCACTGCAGAAGCGAATCCCGGTGACATACCTACCTTTTGACCTCTTGGTCACAAGCGGCGAATCAATCATGACGGCGTCGTATCTGGACCGGCGGGCGGAGCTGGCCACGCTGGACGCGGCGCTCAAGGACATCGGCGGCCTGCCGATCACCGTCCCCCCGCATTGGGAATCGCAAAGCGGGCGAATCATGCTGAATGCGGCCAGGTCCGCAGGTCAGGAGGGCGTCGTCGGGAAGAGATCGACGTCGATCTACCTTCCGGGTCAGCGCAGCCGGGCCTGGGTGAAGACCGCGATCCGCCTGAGGCGGGCGATTGTGGCCGCCGGCTTTGTTGGTTCGAGCCGGTCGGTGGCCGCCGTGATTCTCGGTGCCTACGATGCCGAAAGCCGGTTGGTCCCGGTCGGTGTGGTCTCGTCCGGTCTGACGATGGCGATGCGCCGTCAACTCCGGGAAGACTTCCGAAAGCTGGAGCGGCCGGCAAGCCCGTTCGCCGAGCAAGGGCCACCGCCCGCCGAGGCGCATCCCAGTGGTGTCCGGTGGTTGGACCCGGTCATCACGCTGGCGATCGAGTATCGGGAGTACACCGGGCATGGTGAGCTTCGGCATCCGAGCCTCAAAGGCCAGGTCTTCGACACCGATCCTGGCTCGGTTCGGGTCGAGGACCTGTAGGGACTCCAGAGGAAAGCCGCCGGCACCTTCCCCGGTGTCAGCGGCTCCTCATCCCTACCGAGAACGCTGCGCAGTGCAGGTCTTACCCGGTTCGGGGTGACGGTGACGCCATATCGCCTCTCGGCAAGTGGTCGCTCGCAGCGACTGTTCTGATGTGGTACCCGGGGTATGCCCGCCACCGTCGGCCTGTTCAACACCCGCACCGCCCGGTGGTATTCCATCGGCCGTCCCTGGTGCCGGAGTGCTCAGGCAGTGGCCCACCGCTGCTGAGGGGGACGTTCGGCCCCGCTTCGGGCTCCTTCCCCATCGATGACGCCATGGGCAAGCGGGCTCGGTGTGTGGAGCGGGTCGGGTGTGCCGATCAGCCGGTGATCGGGAATCGGCTCACCGAGGATGGCCAGGCCGCCGCGGTGGATGGTCAGTCCGGTGATCGACCCGACCAGAACGACGGTCTTGTCGTGCACGACCAGGGCGATCGTGGACGCGGCGACGTGGTCGGCGCGCAGTTTCCACACTCCGCGGGCGCGCTCCCACAACTCCTGCGGGGTGAGGTCTCGGTGGTACCCGAGGTGTGTGCGGCCGAGGGGGTCGTCGGTGTCGGCGGGTGAGGATGCGCCGAGCGTCACCCGGACTGCCGGGATACGCGGGGGGAGCTGCTTCGATCGGAATCCCCGCAGCTCGGACGACGCACCGCTTTCGCGGTCACGGGGAAGATGAGCGAAGGGCGGATAGTGCCTGCCCTCGAGGTCGATCGGCGGCCGCTCCCCGGTCGCGGAGAAGCGCTGTCGTTCACAGAACTGCAGGCGCCGCTCGACATCATCGCCGAGGGGTGTGTCGAGGATGTCGAAGCCGAGTTTCTTCAGCGACCACCCGACCTCGGAATTGTGGCTGCCGGGAAGATGAGTGCGCCGGAAGTCGCCGGCATCGTCCGGCACCGCCGAATGCAGCTCGTCCCGGACGCTGTGGGGTAGCGCGGCGAGGACACGCAGCATGCACGCACCGAGCAGGCTCGATGTCGGGTAGCTCAGTTCGGGGCGGTGCTCGACGGCCGCGATGGCGACGTACACGCTGACCATCCGCACGAAGTACGCCTCCACCAGCGGGAAGATCTCGTCCCACCACTCGACGATCTCGCTCGCCTGGGCGCAGAACCGGGCGTAGTAGGGGTCGGCGTTGAGGAGGGCGACCGCGGCCGCGGCGGAGTCGTCGAGTGTGTCGAGGATCAGGCGGGTGTGCTCGGTGATCTCGCACTTGGCGCACGGGTGAGCGAGCACCCGGAAGGTCGATTCACTGCTCCGAAAGCTGCGGTGACCGCAGCTGTACACGAGGCAGCCGGGAGCGACGCAGTACAGGCATGCGTCGACGTCCCCCCTCTTCCACATCGCGGGCGAGCACCGTTGCAGCGGGGTCTCTCGCCACTGGTGACCGGCGGGGCATCGCCACCACAGCATCTCGTGAGACGAGACCGGGACCGACTCCAGATCGATCCCGGAATTGCGGGCCGGGTCCAGCTGCCGAAACAGCTCTGGGTACTTATCTTTGAAACGCACAGCCCCCCCTCGGATCTATGTCGCGTTCTGAGACTTGGTCAGTGGGCAGCGTGGAAGGCGTGCTCGATCTCTGCGGGGATTCGCCCGCGGGCGGACAGTTCGTAGCCATGCTCGATCGCCCAGGTGCGGATCTTCTGCGTTTCGCCCCGGGGCCGCCTCGCCGTGGTGGGGTTGGCCGGCCGGTCCGAGCGGTGTTTGCGGCCGCCGACGCGGATGGAGTGCGCGATGTAGTAGTCGAGCACCTCGCGGAACTCCTTCGCGTGCTCGTCTTTCAGGTCGATCACGTATTCGACGCCGTCGAGTCCGTAGCTGATGCTCTCGCCGTCCTCCCCGAAGTCGGTGCCGTCGATGTCGTCGACCAGCTCCACCACGACCTTGCGTGCCACAGCTTTCACTCCTTGAGGTTCTTGGTACGGACCAGCTGACAGTACTGGCAGTTATTTCGTTCTTCGTGCGGTGTCTTTGGCGGTCACGCTTGCGCTACGCGCCTCGGCGAGCTCGGTGCGCAGCTCCTCCGCACGTTCGCGGGCAGCCTCTGCGTGGGCCTGGGCCGTGGCGAGATCCGCTTTGGTGGTGGCGAGTTCGTCGCGGGCCGTGTCCGCTCGCGTGCGTTCGGCCTGGGTCGCACTCCGCGCCTCCGCCAGATCGGCCTCGAGTCGTTCGATGGTGGCCGACGCCGCCGCGGCCGCGCGGTCGGCGCCGGCCTGGGTCTGCAGCATCTCCCGATCGAGCTCCGTGATGCGGGTGCGCTGGGATTCGATGATTCGATGTTGTTCCGCGGCCTTGTCGCGGTACTCCGCCTCCGCCGCCTGCATCTGCTCCTGCCAGCGGCCCAGGACCGCGGCGTGTTCCTCGGTGAGGGTGGAGAGCTCCTCCTGGTGAGCCGCTTGGAGCGTCTGCACCTGCTCGGCGTGCTCGCGCTTGGCTTCGGCCAGTGCGGCCGCCGACTCCGCGGCCGCCGACTCCGCCGCGTCGGCTGCCGCGTCGGCGTTGGCCCGGTCGTCGAGCGCGGCGTCGAGCCGGGCCTGTGACTGTTCGAGTTCGGCTGCCGCGTCGGCTCGCACCTTGTCCGCGGCCACCTGGGCGCGGCGCAGGTGAGCATCGATTACGGCGGGGTCGCCGAGTAGGTCCACCGCGCCGGTGATCCGGTCGGTGACCGCGGTCAGCTTCTCGAACGCGTTGTCGGCTTCTTGCCTCAGCAACGGCAGGAGCTGCGTCAGCGTCGCCGCAGCCTCCCCTGGGTCGGTGGGCAATTCAGCCTCCGCCGCGGCCGAGGCGGTCTCCTGCTTCTTCCGGTCCCGCCAGGCGCGGACGCGGTCGGCGTTCGACTCGTACACCCGGGGCCTACCTGGCTTGTTCTCGCCCATCGGGCGCCTCCCGTCATCGGCAACTCAGAAATCGTAACATATTTCATTTCATTACGTTTCATTTCATTATTGATACGAAATGTAATGAATTGCGTTTTCTGTGTAGCGCGCTTGACAACGGTGGCGGTATGGACCCAGGGGAGGAAGGGGGGGACTTCAATGGACCGCGATTTACGCCCGCTCACATCGTCACGAGCGACGCCGTCGGACTCGGCGGCGCCAAGATCATCGCCGGATGACCTCGGATGATGACCGGGAGCTCCGGCGATGACCCAATTGCCAGCTACGCCCTGCCCCGATGGCGACTCCCCCGGCCAGCGCCCTTGGGCCGCGAACGAGGGTGGCGAACGACCGGCAATGGCGAAGGTCTACCAGATCCGCGACGGTCGCCGCTGAATGGTTCGCCGATCGTTCAGCAGCTCTCAAACTTCATGGCAAGGGCGGTGGAGCGACGAGCACCGACAACCATGGCGTCGTCACAACCATGTGTCGAAAATGCTGACAAAATGGTTTTTCGACACCTGTTCTCGACGCGAGTTTCCGACAGTAATGAGCTCGCCGAACCTCTTCAGATTTCTGTGACTCCCGGCGCTATCTGGCACGTTTTTGCCGACGCTATTTGGCACGGTGTCCATGAGGCATGTCCAGCGCGGCACGCTGGCGCCACGATTCATGGCGATACGGGATGATCCGAGGTCGAACTGGAGGTTGCCTGGAACCTCCTGTCCTGTTGGTGTTGCGTAAGCGGATCCTCCTCCGCGTAGGTCCACGCGGGCCGCGGGCATCGTGGACTTTCACGGTAAGACGACGGGTGACCCATCGACAGCGGAAGCCCGCAATTCGTCACGACCGACCCATCCGGCGCACCTCGCCGGTGAGCTCCATGCGCGCGCCGAGCGATGCGGCCAGTCCTTCCTTCACCCAGGCGGGCTACCACCCGCTGGTCTCGCCGTCATCCCGCACGGGGGGGCTTCGGGGCGTGGTGGTGGTGGGGCGATTCCTGAGGGCGCCGCTGGATCCGCTGTGCACGGGCGTTCTCGTGGTCGACGATCGCGTCCTGCCACTCCCGGTCGGTCACTGCGTCGTGCCGGCTCGGGCGGGGTACGCCGAGCCGGGCCCCGATCTGCTCCCATGTCATGCCGTCAGCGAGGGCATCGATCACCGCCCGGGCCAGGACTTCGTCGCGCTGCTCGTCCCGCACCGGCGCGGTCGGCGCGTCGTCGGATACCTCTGCGGAGTCCTCCAGCCGATCGGTGTGGTGGTGGGCTGACTCGTCCATCCAGGCGACGATATCGGGTGCCGGGCCCGCGGTGGGCAATGCCTCGATACTGCCCCGACGGCAGGCCAGGGGTGAGCTGCAGAATCAGCGATTCGTCCATGTCGGCGACGAGCTCGTCCATGCTCTCGAACCGGAAATGCGGCAGACCCGGCCTCCTTGGCGACAGCGCGGGCGGTGACCGAGTCCATCCCGCTCGTCTCGGCGACCCTCAACGCTGATTCGACGAGCTGAGCACGGCGGACGTCTCCGGAGAGTCTCGGCATCCGCTGATCGTAGAGTCCGATGCCGCCACGCATCCGATTGGCACAAGGGATTTGGAGGCACGGACAACACCGGCTCGGTCGGTGCCGGCCCCGGTGGTGCCGCCACCAGGCCTCGACCCGGAAAGAGGTTCAGGTCCGGGTAGGCGACGTCGTTCACGCCGGTAGGCGCTGCTGCGGGTGCGGGTCCCCGGGAGCGGTGGTCGTCGGGCGGTGCCGGCGGGCCGCGAACTGGCACAGGTATCGGCCGGTCGCCGGATCGGTCAGGCCCGGCAGCAGCATCCGCCACATCACCGTCATCTGCTGCGCCGGCGTTCCTTGATTGCCGGGGACAGCGGCGTGCAGGCGAACACCGTAGGCCGCGTCGACCAGGAGCGGGGCGAGCTTCTCGGCGTCGACGTCCGCGCGGAGATCACCCTCCGCCCGGGCCCGGTGCACCAACTCCCGGCACGTCTGCGTCCAATCCTCGAAGACGGTGTTCGGTGTGGTGCCGCGGTAGTCGCCGATCTCGAGGACCAACCGGAACGCGGCGCCGATCATCGGGTCGGCGGACCGGTCGTGGGCGAAGGCGTAGGTGAATTCGATCAGTGCCTCGACCGCACTCGTGTACGGTTTCATCCGTCCGGTGCAGATCTGGTCCAATTCGGTGAACCCCGCATCGATCACGGCGCGCGCGAGTTGTTCCTTGGATTTGAAATGAAAGTAGAGGCCACCTTTGGTGGCGCCCACTCCGACGAGAATGTTTTCCAGTGTCGCCTGAACATAGCCGTTCCGGACGAATTCCTCGGCCGCACATTGCACCACCGCATCCCGGGTGAGTTGTCCCCGCTTCCGGGTTTTGATGGCCATTCCCGCCCCCTTTTCGAACTGCCGGTGCAGTAGTACCCCTTTCGCGCGGGCTGAACCTTCGGCCTGCAGGGACGGGGCTGGGACGAGCGTACCGTGGCGGTTGCCGGCTGCCTTCGTCGTCCATGCTGGTCTCCGGGGTAGTTGCCCGCGTCTGGCGGTGGCTCGGCTCCCACCTGGTGAGCC
>NZ_JBHUSF010000199.1:0-16523 GCF_042673295.1 Rhodococcus sp. NPDC057014 | reverse complement strand
TCGTTGGACAGCGTGTTGAAATTCGGGGGGAAACCCGACAACGCCAACCGCAGATTTCCGCCGTCGCGCAGTTCACTGGGGTCGTGCGGATTGATGTCGTTGGTGGTGCCGAGCGACCCGGATCCGGCCCCGGCGCCGCCGGTGTCCGAACCCCCGCAGCCGGCGAGAACGAGGCCGACGGCCAGAAACGATACCGCGAGGCGGGTGCGCGCCGAACGAATCCTCATGGATGTGCCCTTCCTCGAAGTTCGCTGACCCTAGTGTGCCAAATCGGTCGGATCCGGAACGGGGATTGCCGCGAGCAGTGCCCGGGTGTACTCGTGCTGCGGATCCTCGAAAATCGTCTGCGCGGCCCCCGACTCGACGATCCTGCCCCGGTACATCACCGCGACGTCGTGCGCGATGTTGCGGACCACGGACAGGTCGTGGGAGACGAACAGGTACGACATGCCCCGCTGCTCCTGCAGGTCGCGCAGGAGGTTGAGCACCCCGGCCTGGATGGAGACGTCGAGCGACGACACCGGTTCGTCCAGGAACAGGAGCTCCGGATCGAGGGCGAGCGCCCGGGCGATGCTGATCCGCTGCTTCTGACCGCCCGAGAAATCGGCCGGATACCGGTCGGCGTGCTCGCGTCGCAACCCGACCAGGTCGAGCAGTTCCGGTACCCGGCGGCCGATCTCCTCGCGCCCGCGGCCGTCCAGCCGCAGCGGCTCGGCGAGCACGTCGAACACCGGCAGCCGGGGGTCCAGGGACGCCGTCGGGTCCTGGAAGACGACGGCCAACTTCCGCCGGAGAGCGCGCCTGCGATGGGCGCTCAGCGCCGCCACGTCGGCACCCAGCACCTCGATCGACCCGGATTCCGGCGCGGACAGGTCGAGGACCTGCGTCAACGTCGTCGACTTGCCCGAGCCGGATTCGCCCACCAACGCCAGCGTGCGGCCGGCACGAATGTCGAACGTGATGCCGTCGACGGCCCGGATCTCGCCGCGCTTGCGGCGGAACACCACACCGCTGGTGATCGGATACGTCTTCACCAGGCCGGTCACCCGCAGCACCACCCGGTCGTCGGGCGTCCTCGCGGGAGGGGTAGGGGCAGACCGGTCTCGCCGGTACGCCGTGAACAGGTCGCGGGTGCCGGCCTCGTCGACGCGGATGCACGCCGCCCGGTGGCCCGGTCCGGTCGCGACGAGTTCCGGTTCGGCGAGCAGGCAGGCATCCACGGCGAGCGGGCAGCGCGGCGCGAACGTGCAACCCGGTGGCAGCGAATGCGGTGCCGGCGGGGCACCGGCGATCGAGACCAGGCGGCTCCGGATCGGCGCGTCCATCCGCGGCACGGACACGAGTAGTCCTGCGGTGTAGGGCATCCGGGGTTCGGCGAACAGCTCCCGCACCGGCGCCGATTCCACCACCCGGCCCGCGTACATCACCACCACGCGGTCGGCGAGGGTCGCCGCGATGCCCATGTCGTGGGTGATCATCACGACGCCGGCGCCGGTGAGATCACGCGCCTTGCGCAGCAGGTTGAGGATCTGCGCCTGCACGGTCACGTCGAGGGCGGTGGTCGGTTCGTCGCAGATGATCAGCGCGGGATCGTTGGCGATCGCGATGGCGATCACCACACGCTGGCGCATGCCGCCGGAGAACTCGTGGGGAAAAGCCCTGGCGCGCACCGTAGGATCGGGGATCCCGACCAGATCGAGGAGGTCGACGCCGCGCTGCTCGGCGTCCTTCCTGTTGCTCGCCCGGCCGTGAACGAGCAGCGCCTCGGCGATCTGGTCACCGACCCGGTACACCGGCGTCAACGCGGACAGCGGGTCCTGGAACACCATGCTGACCGTCTTCCCGCGCAGCGCCGACAGTTCCCGGTCTCCCATGCCCAGTAACTCACGGCCCTGCAACCGGATCGAGCCGGTGACGCGCGCGTGTTCGGGCAGCAGACCCATCACCGCCAGGGACGCCACCGACTTGCCCGAGCCCGACTCACCCACGATGGCGAGCACCTCGCCGTCGGAGACGGTGTAGCCGACATCGCGGACCGCCTCGATCCGGCCTTCCTCGCTGGGAAAGCTGACCCGCAGGTTCTCGATGTCGAGCAGCGGGTGCCCGGTCACCGCTTCGCCTTCTTCCTGCTCTTGCGGGAGCGGGCCCGCTTCGAGGTGGGGTCGACCGCGTCGCGGAGTCCGTCGCCCACCAGGTTGGCCGACAGCACGGTGATCACCAGCAGTCCGCCTGCGAACATGAACAGCCACGGGTAGGTGAGGGCGGATTCGGTACCGTCGGCGATCAGCGACCCGAGGGAGATGTCCGGTTTCTGCACGCCGAACCCGAGGAAGCTGAGTCCGGTCTCGGCGAGGATCGCGGCGCCGACGTTCAGGGTCGCGTCGATGATCAGGATCGACGCGATGTTCGGGACGATGTGACTGGTGATGATCTTGTGCGTCGGTGCCCCCATGTACCGGGCGGCCTGCACGAATTCCCGCTCGCGCAGGCTCAGCGTCATTCCCCGGACCATCCGGGCGGTGATCATCCAGCCGAACACCGCCAGTAGCAGGATCAGCAGGACGATCGAACTCGACGACTTCAGCCGGGGAGTGAACACGGCGATGATGATGAAGCTGGGAACGACGAGCAGCAGATCGACCAGCCACATGATCACCCGATCCGGCCAACCGCCGACATACCCGGCCAGCGCACCGACGAGCGCCGCGATGGCGGTGGAGAAGAGCGCGACGCAGATGCCGATGATCAGCGATTTCTGCAGCCCGCGCAGCGTCTGTGCGAGAACGTCCTGCCCGATCTGGTTGGTGCCGAACGGATGTTCGGCGCTGGGCGGCTGCAGCAGCGCCGTGTAGTCGAGTTGCTGATAGTCGTAGGGGAGCAGGTACGGTCCGACGAAACTGGCGACGAACAGCAACAGCAGGACGCACACCCCGGCGATGGCGGGTTTGTTCCGGAGAAACCGCCGGAACAGCAGGGTCCGGCGACCGACGGCCGACACCGCCGCATCGGTGGACGCGATCTGGATCTCGGTCACCCGACACGCACCCTCGGGTCCAGCGCCGCGTACACGACGTCCGAGAGCAGCCCTGACAACAGCACGATCAGCCCGGTGAACGACGTGATCGCGACGACGATGTTGGTGTCCTGATTGTCGATGCCGATCACGATCCACTCGCCGATGCCGTGCCAGCCGAAGATCTTCTCGGTGAACGTGGCCCCGACGACCAGCGCCCCGAACCCGTAGGCGAACAAGGTCGCCATAGGGATCAGCGCCGTCCGGAGTCCGTGCTTGAGCAGTGCCGCCCGCCGGGTCAGGCCCTTCGCCCGCGCCGTCCGGATGAAGTCGCTCCCCAGGACGTCGAGCATCGCGTTGCGTTGATACCGGCTGTACCCGGCGATGCTGCCCAACGCCAGCGCGATGGTCGGCAGCACCAGATGCTGCACCCGGTCGACGAACTGCGGCCAGAACCCGGTGATCGTGCTGGCCGAGGATTCCCCGGTGTACAGGAAGATCTGGCTGCCGGTGGCCGAGTTGATCTGGAGAGCACCGTATTTCAGCAGGGTTGCCACCAGGAACACGGGCGCGCTGAGAATCAGCAGCGACACGACGGTGCTGAAGTAGTCGCTGAACTTGTACTGCCGGATCGCCCCGGCGGCGCCGATCAGCACCCCCAGCACCGCGCCGATGACGGAACCGAGGATCAGCAATCGCATGCTCACCAGGATCCGGCGGCCCAACTCGTCCGACACCGGCTGACCCGTGATGGTGGTGCCGAAATCGCCGTGCACGACGCCGCCCAGCCAGTTCGCGTACCGCACCGGGATCGGGTCGTCCAGATGCAGTTCCGCGGCCTTCGCGTCGATCACCGATTGCGGCGGCCGGGGGTTGCGTTGTTCCAGGCTGTCGAGCGGGCGGAAGGTGAGGGAGGTGAGGCTGAACGTCAGGAACGACGCCAGCAGCAACAGCACCACGTAATTGAGCGCACGTCGTAGCAGGAATCCGGTCATCGGTCCCCCTCGCAACTAGGACGCTACGAAGTATAGGAGCGCGCCTCCGGCGGTCGGCCCGACTCGGCGAAACGGGTGCCGGGCCCGGATTCCCCGCCACGCACGTCGCGTCGTCGCTTGTTAGCGTTGGCGGTGTGACAATTCGTGCCGGCGCCGTCGAACCGGTGACGCGGCGCACGGCACACCTCACCGGGTACGACGAGTACGCCGTGACGGTCCCGCGGTCCGGTGATCGTGCGGTCGTCGCGGTGCCGCGCGGGGCGACACCGTCGGCAGTCGCGTACTACCTGCACGGGCGGACGGGGGACGAGAGGTCGATCGACGACCGCGCCGGACTGCGGGACGGACTGCTGGACGCCGGATATGTGGTCGCGAGCCCGTACCTGCACGGCGACCTCTGGGGTAACCGGTCGGCGCAGGACGCCGTGGTGGCGCTCGACGCGTGGGTGTCCCGGCGGTGGCCGGTGACACGGCGGTTCCTGATCGGCGAGTCGATGGGCGGCAATGCCGCCGCGAACGCCGTGCGCCTGCGCGAGGTGCCGTGGGACGGTGCGGTGTTCATCGCCCCGTCGCTGTCGCTGCGCGCGGTGTGGGAACGAGGTGAGCACGGACGCGATACCGTGCGGGAGGCGTTCCACCTGTCCGCGGACGGGCACGACCTGGAATCGACGACCCAGCGGTGGGACGCCGTCCGGCACCGGCCGGGAGATTATGTGGGAGTACCCATTCGGGTGTACGCCTCGCGGGAGGACGACGTCGCGAACATCACCGGGGTCACGGGGCCGTGGGTCGAGATGATCCGCCAAGGCTCGGGCTCCGTCGAGTTCGTCGAGGTGAGCGGCCCGCACGTGTCGGACGACCACTTCCGGGCCGCGGAGATCGTGGAGTTCTTCGGGACGCTCCGGTGAACGCGGGGAGGCCTTCGCGGCGAAGGCCTCCCCGCCCGTTCACGCCTCGGTGCGGTGCGTGGTGTCGAGGCGGAAGATGTTGGTGAAGAAATCCTTGACGGCCTGGATCTTCTCGTTGGTCAGGTCGATGGCGTGGCGACGCGATTCTTCGAGCGCGGTGGGCATGGAGGCTTCCTTTCGTCGAGGGGGCACAGCATGGCGATCGACAGTCTGCCCCAACATGCTGACGCCCGCATGACGAACAGGTGTCGCGCATGCAACTCGAACAGCAAGCGGGGGAGCGTGTTCGGTTAACCTGGCACGATGACGACGAGCAGCGCGGACGGCCGGGTCGCGATCACCTACTGCACCCAGTGCCAATGGTTGTTGCGTGCAGCATGGATGGCGCAGGAACTACTCGGCACGTTCGGGCAGGAACTCGGCGAGGTCGCACTCGTCCCCGGCACCGGAGGCATCTTCCGGATCACCGTCGACGACGACCTGATCTGGGACCGCAAAGAGCAGGGCGGCTTCCCGGACATCACCGTCCTCAAGCAGTTGGTGCGCGACCGGGTCGCGCCCGACCGCCACCTCGGGCACAGCGATCGGAAGACCCCCTGACGTCAGATCCCGACCGCCCGCTCCAGCACGCGCAGCTCGTGGCCGAGCCGGGCCGGGATCGACTTCAGGTCGGGCACGGCGCTGCGGCAACCGGTGACACCGAACGAGATGATGTCGTCGTTGCTGGTGCACGTGATGTTCAGGCCCTGGCCGTCGACCGGCACCGACAGCGGGTAGATCGCGTCGAGCCGCGCACCGTTCCAGTACAGCGGTGAGCTGGGGCCGGGAACGTTGGAGATGATGAGGTTGAACGGCGGGCGCACCCGCGAGTTGTGCCCGAACAGCATGCTCGCGCCGATCGGTGCCGCCCCGAGCGCGCTCATCGCGAGGATCTGCGTGGCGGTCATCGAGCCATAGGCTTCCTTACCCTCGCGCATGGAGGTCCGGATGGTCTCGAGCCGATCCGCCGGCTCGCGCAGGTGGGTGCCGAGGTTGCACATGAGCACCCCGATGTTGTTGCCGGTCGCCGCCTCACGCTGACTCTTCAGCGACACCGGCACCATCGCGATCAACGGCTCGGCGGGCAGGGCGTTCTGATCCTCGAGGTAGCTGCGGAGCGCCCCCGACGACATCGCGAGCACGACGTCGTTGATGGTGCTGTCGGACAGCTTGGCGACCAGGCGGAGACGTTCGAGCGGCCACGACTGCGCCGCGAACTGGCGGGCGCCGGTGATCGGCACGTTGAACGGGGTCTTCGGTGCGGACAGGGCGAGCGGACCGCCCTGGTCGCGGAAGGCGCGGGAAACGGTGCCGGCGAGTGCGGGCACGAGACCGGCGACCTCACCGACCGTCTCACGGGCGGTGCGGATGGTGGAACCGGCGAGACCCGACAGGCTGAACCCCTTCGACGGCGTCCGCTGCGGGCGGGGACCGCGCGGCTGCCACGGAGCGGGCACGTCCCGATCGTCGGAATTCTCGCTGAGCGCGTTGCGCAGCATCTTCATCGCGGTGACGCCGTCGGCGACCGCATGGTGGATCTTGGTGTAGACGGCGAACCGTCCGTCGCTCAGTCCCTCGATCAGGTGCATCTCCCACAGCGGGCGGCTGCGGTCGAGCAGCGATCCGTGCAGCCGTGAGCACAGGGCCATCAGCTCGGCCTCGCCGCCGGGGGCGGGCAGTGCGTCGTGCCGGATGTGATGGCCGAGGTCGATGTCGTCGACGGTCTCCCAGCTCCACTGACCCAGAGACGAGAAGGACCGGCGGGCCCGCTTGGCGAGCCGGGGTGTGACGATGCCGTCGCCCTCGGCGAGCGCGCGGTCGAGCATCGCGCGCATGTCGTAGGTGTCGGCGCCTTCCGGAAGCTGGAAGATCTCCACGCCACCGACATGCATCGGGTGCTCTCGGGACTCGCCGAGAAGGAACATCGAGTCGAGGGGGGACATGGGGAGCGGCATCTATTGCCCTTTCCATCCCGAAGACGACTTCCCGGATCGCAGGAGGGCTCGTCTGTGGTCTGAGGTAACGGGAGATGGTGACGTTCCGTTTGTCAGGGACCACCACCGGATAACTAATTGATATGGGACAGGTCACGAAAGCGTGACGCTCGTATTTCTACAGGTTTCCCGTGAGCCATGCCACTAGACAAGCGTCCAGTTGGGCGGGTGTCATTCGGGCGATGTACACCGAAAGTGAACTCCGTGTGAACATCCCAATTTTGTGCACTCAGTGCGGAATTCGCGTTTCCGAAACTGCCTAGGGCCGAAAGTCCCTACTCGGTAGCCAATGTGGCGTGAACAAGCCGTGTGTAGTTGTAAAGCGCGTGTCGTTCAAAGGACCGGCTCTCGTCGGAACTCTGCTGGCGGAGAGTGGTTTTCGCTCCGGCGAGTCCCGCACTTACCGAGCGTTCGAACTGCCGGCCGCTCGGCCTCGTGGTGATGGGCGGTCCGACGGGGCGCCGTCGACGACGTTACCCACCCGCAACCTCCGGGAGAGCGAAACTTCATCAAAAAAATTTCGGACGCCGGTCTCCCGGTGCTCGGGATCTGCCACGGCGCGCAACTTCTCGCCGCCTCCTTCGGCGGCGCGATCCGGTGCCGTCGGCGCCGTGGTGCGGAACCTGATCGGTTCGATCCTCGACCTCGCCGAGAGCTGACAGAATCGGGCGCGCGGTCGCCGATGAGTTTTGCGCACCGCCGTGGTCTGTATCGATGACTTCCGCACTGGGCGGAACCCGAGAAGGAGAATCACATGTCCCGGATGCTCTTCGTGAACCTGCCGATCAAGAACCTCGACGCAACCAAGCAGTTCTTCGGCGGACTCGGCTTCGAGTTCAACGCCACGTTCAGCGACGACTCCTGCACCGCCATGGTGATCAACGAGTCCACGTCCGTGATGCTCCTCGTCGAGTCCCGGTTCAAGGACTTCATCGAAGGCGGCATCTGCGACACCTCGAAGGCCGTCGAGGCGCTGCTGTGTATCTCGGCCGACAGCCGCGAGGAGGTCGACAGTCTCGTCGACAAGGCCCTCGCTTCCGGTGGCTCGGCGTGGGGCAAACTCCAGGACGAGGGCTTCATGTATGGCCGCGCGTTCCGTGACCTGGACGGCCACGTCTGGGAGGTCATGTGGATGGATCCGGCCGCCGTGCCGGCGTAGGGATCAGGCGGGCGGGGTCTCCGGCAGTCCGAACTTCTCGAACAGATCGACGTCGAAGAAGCAGACGACGTGGGAGACCCCGTCGGCCGTCACGTCCAGGACGTGCAGCTGAAACGGACGATGGACCCCGTCCTCCCCGCGCATGTACAGGCCGAGCGCCGGCTGTCCGTTGGCCACCGTCGGCACCAGTCGCATGTCGCCTCCAGTCTTGGCCGGGCACTTCTCGCTGACCAGGGTGCCGATCGCGGTCCCGCCGCGGTACCAGCCCTCGAACGGCGGCATCTCCCAGACGGCGTCCTTGGTGAACAGTTCGACGATCCCGTCGATGTCGTAGTTCTCGAACGCGGCCACGTAGCGGTCGAGCAGTTCGCGTTCCTCGGGGGACTCCGGTTCGACGAGCGTGTCCGCCGACGGTGTGGCCAGTTCGAGTTGCGTCCGGGCACGCTGCAGCAGGCTGTTGACCGCCGTCGTGGTGGTACCGAGGGCCGTCGCGACCTCCGACGCCTTCCACTGCAACACGTCGCGCAGGACGAGAACGGCGCGCTGACGTGCAGGAAGATGCTGAAGGGCCGCGATGAACGCCAACCGCACCGACTCGCGCGACGTCACGACGGTGGCGGGATCGCCGGCGTCGTCGTCGATGAGGCGGTTGGGGAGCGGCCCGAGCCACGGCACCTCGTGTCGTTCGACGAGTTCGGCGGTCGGATCGGAGTCGGGAGCGCCCAGCCCGCTCGGCAGCGGACGCTTCGACCTGTTCTGCAACGCCGTCAGGCAGGTGTTGGTGGCGATCTTGTACAGCCATGTCCGCAGCGATGCCTGCTGCTGGTAGCCCTCGTATCCGCGCCAGGCCCGGATGAACGTCTCCTGCATCTGGTCTTCGGCGTCGTGAAGTGAGCCCATCATGCGATAACAATGGGCGAGCAACTCGCGCCGGTAAGGGTCGGCGAGTGCGAGGAATTCCCCGTCGAGCGACTGCGCAGCCGTCATGGTTGGAGCTTACTGCGGCCATCCGACAGATGTCGGGCCCTCACGCTCGCCGACCCGGTGTTCAGCCCCAGTTCACCATCGGCTGACCCGTCTCGAGCAGCGTCTTCATTCCGCTCAGCACCTCGTTCCAGCCGCCGCCCGCGCCCTCCGGTTCGTGCCTGCCCGCGACCATCTCCGCCAGGCCCGGCGCATTGGTGAGGTCGTGTGTGACAGTCAGTTTCGCGACTCCGGGCCTGCTCGACTGCACGATCTCGTAGGTCAGCGTGGTGAAACCCTCCACGTTGTCGGCGTCCATCAGCATCCGCCACGTCTGGACCAGTTTCTTCGGCGGATCGGATTCGATCACCTCGCCGTCGACGATCACGTCCGGAACGCCGGGGTATTCCTTCATCGCGTCGTCCGCACGCGTGCGGAACGTCCCGCCCGCGCGGAGGTCGTAGTCGACGAGGCCGCCGTACCCGTACTGCTGCGACCACTCGGGCTTCGTGATGGCCTCCCAGATGGCCTCCGGGGTCGCCTTGATGTAGACGGCGTAGATCTGGATTGCGTCGGCGGTAGTCATTTCTCTTCCTCCAGTTCGGATTTCAGCTGAGCGAGCGCCGAGGTGTGACGCTCGGTGTACTTGTCGATCCACCGGTTGTGGATCAGCTGTATCGGCACAGGATTGAGGTAGTGAAGTTTCTCCCGGCCGGAGCGGCGCGTGACGACGAGTCCCGCGTCTTCGAGCACACGCAGATGCTTCATGACCCCGAATCGCGTCATCTCGACCTGCGACTCGAGCTCGGTGAGCGTCTGACCGTCCTGGGCGAACAATCGGTCGAGTATCAGGCGGCGGGTCGGATCGGCCAGCGCCTTGAAGACGTGATCGTCGTCCATGCATCGAGAATAGGTGACCATTTAGTCACATGTCAACGGTTGTGCGGCTTCGCCGCCCGTGAGTACTTGTTAACCGCGGGCGGCTAACAAGTACTCACAGGGGAAGTTCGCACGTGGTTCACGTGCCCGCCACGGTGCGTCCACGAACCCGGGCACCGCGGTACCTACCGTCCTGAGGATCCGGTTCGTCACCATGGAGGTTTCAGACAGTGTCCACTGCACCACTCAACCGCCGCGGATTCCTCGGTCGCACCGCGCTCACCGGACTCGGTGTGGCACTCGCCGGAAGCGTCGACGCCCTCGTCCGGCCGGCGTTCGCGTCCGCGGCACCGGGACAGGCGATCGGCTACGGACCGCTCGTGCCGGACCCGAACCGCATTCTGTCGCTCCCGGTGGGCTTTTCGTACACCGTCGTCGCCCGGTCGGGCGAGACGCAGTTGGACGGTGGCGTGCCCGTGCCGAGCGATCCCGACGCCATCGGGGTGTTCGCGCGACCCGGCGGTTCCACGCTCGTCACCAATCACGAGATCGGCAGCGACGAACCGTTCGGCGTGCCCGCTCTCGACGGATTGACGTACGACACGGGCGCGCGCGGCGGCACGACCACGACCGCGGTCGGCGCCGACGGCGCACGGCAGGGCCAGTACGTCAGCGTCGCGGGCACCGTGAACAACTGTGCGGGCGGCATCACCCCGTGGGGGACATGGTTGACCTGCGAGGAGACGGAGGCTCGCGCGGGGGAGGGCGGGTTCCTGCTCGACCACGGTTACGTCTTCGAGGTCGACCCCGCGAGCCAGGAGGCGAACAGGGACAAAAGTCCTGTGCCGCTGAAGTTCCTGGGCCGGTACGCGCACGAGGCGGTGGCGGTGGATCCGGCGTCGAGCACCATCTATCTGACGGAGGACGCGTCGGGGCCGAACGGACTGTACTACCGGTGGACGCCGCCGCAGGGCTTCCGGGGCGGGCCGAACGAGCTGCGCGAACTCGCCCAGTCTCCGGGCGGCGACACCGCAGGCGCACTCCAGGCGATGGCCTGCTTCCAGGACGGAACGCACGTCCCCGACCTGTCGCAGGCCACCGAGCCGGGCACCGTGTACTCCGTGCAGTGGGTCGGTGTGCCGGACCGCGACGCGACGAGCACGTCGGTGCGGAAGCAGTTCGGGGACGACGTCGTCACCCGGAGTCGCAAGCTGGAGGGGCAGTGGTGGGGCGACGGCGGCGCCTACTTCGTCGCGAGCTACGCACGGACCAGCGACGGCAGCGTCGCCGAGCACGACGGCCAGGTGTGGTTCTTCGACCCGGCGAAACAGACGGTCACCTTGAAGATCCTGTTCGGGGTCAATCCCGATCCCGCCGTCGACACCGGGAACTACGACGGGCCCGACAACATCACGGTCTCGCCGTACGGTGGCGTGATTCTCGCGGAGGACGGCGAAGGGATCAGCCACCTCGTCGGTGTCACGGCGGAGGGGGAGCCGTTCGCGATGGCCCGGAACGAGTTGAACGACAGCGAATTCTGCGGTCCGGCATTCAGCGCCGACGGGAGGACCCTGTTCGTGAACATTCAGTCACCGGGGCTGACACTGGCGATCACCGGTCCGTGGCACCGCCCCCACCTGTGAGTACTTGTTAACCGCCCGCGGTTAACAAGTACTCACAGGCCGGAGGCAAAAACCCAGCCACGGAGGGCGAGGAACCGCAGGCCGCCGACCACGGCGCTGACGGCGACGACGAGCGCGACCTGCACGAGGCCGTCGGCGCCGGGGAAGAGCGTGTGCAGGACGGCGAGCGCGAGGGAACTGACGGCCAGCCCGATCAGCGCGAGCGTTCCGCCCTCCCACTGTGCGACGAACCAGCGGACGCGATCCGCGGCGCGGAACGTGAGCCGCCGGTGGAGTTCGTTGGCCAACATCGAACTGGTCACCACGCCGACCAGGTTGGCGACGAACGACCCGTACACGTCGAGGGTGAAGAACGCGAGAGCGTAGAGCACATTGCTCGACGTGCCCACCAGGGTGAACCGGGTCAATTGAGCGAACACGCCGCCGGCCCGCCCACGTAGAGGGGGATACGTGGGCGAGCCGACGGCGTCGTGGAACTGAACGATCATCTCATTCAGCGGATGAGGGCACCGTTGCCGGTGTCCGTCACGTGGCCGCCACCGAGGACGCCGGCCACTTGCTCTTCACTCAGTCCCAGCTCGCGCAGGCGATCCCAGACCTCGTCGAATTCGACGAGCTTGGCACCCAGATCGTTACGCAGCCGGTTGACCTCGTCGCGGATCTTCTCCGCTTCGTCGATCGCTTCCAGCGTCCGCTCCGGCTGGGGCAGGAGCATGGACAGGAGACGGTCCCGGGCGTCGGCGCTCAGCCCGGTGAAGGGCTGATGCTGATCGGCGGGAGCCTCGTGCCTGCCGCCGCGGACGTCGGACGACTGGATCGGCGCCGTGTCGGATTCGAGTGCGTACTCCGGGACGGGGGCGTACTCGGGTTCCTGGACGGGCTCCTGCTCGCTCGACAGGTCGATGGTGCGACGCAGCGGGCGGTTGGGGATCAGGATGACGGCGATCAGGGTGACGACGGCGACGACGGCGGCGATCAGGAAGATCCGCCCCGTCGCGTCGCCGTATGCGGCGCGGATGACTTCCCGGACGGGGGCGGGCATGGACGTCAGGTCCAGGCTTCCGCCGCCGCTGCTCGATCCGGTCGGGATGCCGAGCTTGGCGAAACCGTCGGCCGACAGGTCGGCGACGCGGGTGGCCAGCACCGAACCGAGAACCGAGACGCCGATCGCGCCACCGAAGGTCCGGAAGAAGGCGACCGAGCTGGATGCCGCACCGATGTTCTGGACGCTGACGGTGTTCTGCACCGCGAGGACCAGGTTCTGCATCAGCATGCCCATGCCGAGACCGACGATCGCGATGTACGTGCCGACCAGGGTCAGGTTGGTTTCGTGATCGATGGTGCCGAGCAGTCCGAAGCCTGCGATCATCAGGACGGCGCCGCCGACGACGAACGGCTTCCACTTGCCGAAGCGGGTGATGAGCTGTCCGGATCCGACCGTGCCGATGAGCATGCCTGCGACCATCGGGATGGTGAGCACTCCGGCCATGGTGGGGGTGTAGCCCCGCGAGGTCTGGAAGTACTGGCCGAGGAACGTGGTGGAGCCGAACATTCCGACACCGACGGCGACGGACGCGATGATCGCGAGTCCGGTGGTCTTCTCCGTGACGATCTTGAGCGGGATGATCGGCGACTTGGCCTTGGCCTCGACGAGGATCGTCGCGGCCAGCAGCAGCACACCGGATCCGACGTACAGTGCCGTCTCCCGGGAGAACCACTCGTAGTAGCCCGCCTTGCCGGCGAACGAGACCCAGATCAGCAGGATGGACACACCGGCGGTCAGCAGGAGGGCGCCGAGCCAGTCGATGGAGACGTCGTCCTTCTTCTCGGTCGCGAGGTGCAGCGTGCGCTGCAGCAGGAACAGTGCGATGACGGCGAGCGGGACGCACACGAAGAAGCACCAGCGCCAGCCGAGGGGGCTGTCGACGATGACGCCGCCGAGGATCGGGCCACCCGACATGGACACGGCCATGACGGCGCCCATGTAGCCGGAGTACCGGCCGCGTTCACGGGGCGAGACGATGGTGCCGATGATGGCGACGACGAGTGCCGTCAGGCCACCCATGCCGATGCCCTGGATGACACGCGCGGTCAGCAGGATCGGCACGTTGTGCGCGAATCCTGCGATCACCGAGCCGATGACGAAGATGACGATCGCGCTCTGGACCAGGACCTTCTTGTTGAACAGGTCGGCGAGCTTGCCCCAGATGGGGGTCGAGGCGGCATTTGCGAGCAGTGCGCTGGTGATGACCCAGGCGTACGCGGTCTGGGTGCCCTTGAGGTCGCCGATGATCGTCGGGAGTGCGGTGGCGACGATCGTGCTGCTCAGCAGTGCGGTGAACAGTGCTGCGAGCAGGCCTGTGAGGGCTTCGAGGATTTGGCGGTGCGTCATGGCCGTCGTTTCTTCAACCGGCGGCCGAGTCTGTGTTTCGGTCATACGCTTTGTGTTCCAATCGGGTTCGAGCTCGTGACGATCCGGTGTTCTGGATCGAAGAGTGTTTCCTTCAGGTGCCGGATGGATTCGAGTGCGGTTGCTGCCTCGGTTTCGTTCCACCCCGTCAACAATTTCTGCATTCGCGCGGCACGTTGCGTTCTCACGTGCTTGACGTACGCCATTCCCTCCTCCGAGACGCGTATTCGGAATGCGCGCCCGTCGGCGGGGTCCGGGTGGCGGCTGACGTAGCCGGCCTCCACCAGGTCGGTGATCTGGCGACTGAGTGACGACTGGCCGACGCACAACTCGGTGGCGAGTTCGTTCTGCCGGCATTCCCCCCGGGCCGCGAGGACGAGGAGGACCCCCGTGAGCGCGCGTGGAATGTGGCCGTCGGCTTCCGACATCAGGGCGTCGCGAAGCACTCGGCCGAAGAGGAAGACCTCGTCGATGAGTGCTTCGGTGGTGTCCAGGGATACGGAAGGCACTGACGTGACGGACATGGCAACCCCTGAAGGACGACTTACTTGATGCAAGCAACTATATACATCGTTAGTGCAAGCAAGTAAGTCTTTTCGGTGTCTGGTGCATCACAACCTCGAGTGACCTATTATCTGCGTATGAATGCAGATAAGCGCGTTTGCCGGCGCAGACTCGACGAAGACCAGGTAGGGCTGGTGGTCGAGGTCTTCCGCATGCTGGCCGACGCCACCCGGGTGCAGGTGCTGTGGCAGCTCGTGGGCGGCGAACTGTCGGTGAACGAGCTGGCCGAACGGGTCGGAAAGCCGGCGCCGTCCGTCTCGCAGCACCTCGCGAAGCTCCGGATGGCCCGCCTTGTGCACACCCGGCGGGAGGGCACGTCCATCTACTACAGCGTCGCCAACGAGCACGTGCAGCAGCTGGTGACCGACGCCGTGTTCAACGCCGAGCACGCAGGCCCCGGCATCCCCGGGCACCATCGCGCGTCGGGCGACCTGCAGGTCCTCCACGACGGTGCGGATCTCGCCGCAGAGGAAGGTGCGTCATGAACGGCCACGACCAGGGCCACGGCCACGGGCACGGGCACGGCCATTCGGGCGGCGTCCGCGGGGCGCTCCGCGAGATCTTCGCCCCGCACAGCCACGACTCCGCGGACAGCGTCGACGACGCGCTTGAGGCCAGCGAGATCGGCATCCGGGCGGTGAAGATCAGCCTGCTGGTGCTGGGCGTCACCGCGCTGGCCCAGATGGTCGTGGTGGTGCTGTCCGGTTCGGTCGCGCTCGCCGCCGACACCATCCACAACTTCTCGGACGCGCTGACGGCGGTCCCGCTGTGGATCGCGTTCGCCCTCGGACGGCGGGCGGCCACGCGGCGGTTCACGTACGGCTACGGCCGGGCCGAAGACCTCGCCGGGTTGTTCGTCGTGGTGATGATCGCGTTGTCCGCGGTCGTCGCGGGCGTGGAGGCCACCCGGCGCCTGCTCGATCCCGTGCCCATCCAGCATCTCGGGTGGGTGGCGCTCGCCGGGATCATCGGTTTCGCCGGCAACGAGTGGGTGGCGCTGTATCGCATCCGGATCGGCCGCCGGATCGGTTCCGCGGCCCTCGTGGCCGACGGACTGCACGCGCGCACCGACGGATTCACCTCTCTCGCCGTGGTATTGGGCGCAGGCGGTGTCGCGGCCGGGTTTCCCCTCGCCGATCCCGTGGTGGGCCTGGTGATCACGGCCGCGATCCTGCTGGTGCTGCGGACCGCCGCCCGCGACGTGTTCCGGCGACTGATGGACGGCGTCGACCCCGGACTGGTCGACGCCGCCGAACGGGCCCTCGCCGCCGAACCAGGAGTGGTCGGGGTGCGGAGCGTGAAGATGCGCTGGATCGGGCACCGCCTGCACGCGGACGCCGAACTCGACGTCGACCCCTCGACCAGCCTCGGCGACGCGCACCGCGTCGCGCACACCGCGGAACACACGCTCACCCACTCGGTCCCGAAGCTGAGCACCGCCCTCATCCACGCCTACCCGGCGCACGACGTGGAGGCGGCAGGCCGGGCGGGGTGACCCGCCGCTACCGCGGGTCGGGGCCGGTGGCGACCGGACGTCCGGGATCCGACGACCACTGCGACCACGACCCCGGGTACAGGGCGGCATCGATGCCGGCGAGGGCGAGCGCCGCGACCTGATGGGCCGCCGTCACACCCGATCCGCAGTAGACGCCGACCGGACGTCCGGGCTCGGCGCCGACCGCGGCGAACCGTGCGCGCAGCGCGTCCGCCGGTACGAACCGGCCGTCGGGCCCGAGGTTTTCGGACGTCGGGGCACTGTGGGCGCCGGGAATGTGGCCGGCGCGGGTGTCGACCGGTTCGGTCGCTCCCGAATACCGTTCGGCGGCACGGGCATCGAGAAGGTCTCCGCGGTCGGCGAAGTCGGCGGCCTCGTCCGCGGTCAGCGTCGGCAGGTGGCCCGCGGTGAGCACGACGTCGCCGGGGACTCGCGCCTGTTCGTCGCCGGATCGGACGGGC
>NZ_JBHUSF010000198.1:0-16576 GCF_042673295.1 Rhodococcus sp. NPDC057014 | reverse complement strand
CTCCCCGGTGTCGGCGGAGTCGTCGGTGACGATGGTGGTTCCCGGGGGAATCGGCGCCCAGGCGTGGAACGGGCGCTGCCCGAGCTTCGCCGCGTGCGCCAGCACGTACACCTCGTCGGCGCGGGCGATCATGATCTCCTTGAGGCGCGTCTGCTCCAGTTCCGCTTCGCAGATCCCGAGATCCGCGGTGACGGCATCCGCCCCCAGGAACGCGCGATCGAACGTGACGCGCTGGAGCGTCGCCTCCGCCAGCGGTCCGACGAACCCCTGGCTGAGATGGCGGAGTGTTCCGCCGATGCACTCGACCCGCACGGAGTCGGCGTCGGCGAGCGATTCGAGGGCCGTCAGGCCCGCCGCGATGACGGTGATGTCCTCGATGTCGCGCAGGAACTCCCCCATCGCACCCACCGTGGTGCCCGCGTCGAGGAGGATGGTCTCACCCGGGCGGACCTGGCTCGCGGCCCACTCCGCGATCGCGCGCTTCGCGTCGAACCCCTCGAGTGCGCGCTGGCGCAGCGACGATTCCTGCTGGGGGTCGAGCGCGATCGCACCGCCGTACGTTCGGGCGATCAGCCCCTGGGACGTCAGCTGGCTCAGGTCCCGCCGGATGGTGGAGGCCGTGACGCCGAACTGCGCCGACAGGTCGTCGACGCTGGCCAGCCCGCTCGACCGGGCCAGCCGCACGATCTCGGATCGGCGTGCTTCCGACTCACGAACCGCCATGTCTCGTCCCCCTACTTCACAACCGCTGTGCTGGTTGCCAATTCGGCAGCCTGACGAAGAGCTTCGACCATACTACCGGCCTCCGCAATACCCTTGCCCGCGATGTCGAACGCCGTGCCGTGGTCGACGGACGTCCGGATGACGGGCAGCCCCACCGTGATGTTGACGCCCGCCTCGATGCCGAGGACCTTCACCGGACCGTGGCCCTGATCGTGATACATCGCGACGATGAGGTCGTAGTCGCCGCGGCCCGCGAGGAAGAACGCCGTGTCCGCAGGCAACGGTCCGTGGACGTCGATCCCGTCCGCCTTCAGCACCTCGACGGCGGGGATGATCTTCTGTTCCTCCTCGCCGTACCCGAACAGCCCGTGCTCGCCGGCGTGCGGGTTGATGCCGCAGACCCCGATCTTCGGCTCCGGGATACCCGAGCGCACCAGTGCCTCGTGTCCGCGCCGGATGGTCCGCTCGACCAGTCCGGGTTCGATCTTGGCGACGGCGTCGAGCAGGCCCATGTGGGTGGTCACGTGGATGACCTTGAGCTTCGGCGTCGACAGCATCATGGACACTTCCTCGGTGCCGGTGAGGTGCGCGAGCAGTTCCGTGTGCCCCGGGAAGATGTGGCCTGCGGCGTGCAGGGCTTCCTTGTTGAGCGGGGCCGTGCAGATGGCCTGCACCTCGCCGGCCACCGCGAGTTCGCTGGCGACGCGGATGTACTCGTACGCGGCGTGACCGGCGACCGGGGACAGTTCGCCCCACGCCAGGTCTTCGGGGAGGAGGTCGAGATCGATGACGTTGACGCGCCCAGGCGCCGACTGCGCGTCGGCGATCGATTCGACGGTCACGATGTCGACGTCGATGCCGAGGACGTTCGCCGCGAGACGCAGTCGCTTGGCGTCGCCGATGACGACCGGGTTGCACCAGGATCGGGTGGCCTCGTCCAGCAGGGCGGGAACGATCACCTCGGGGCCGATTCCGGCGCCGTCGCCCATGGTGACGGCGACGGCGGGAAGGGTCGCGGTATCTGTTGACGCGCTCATGTGGGGTCCTCGCTGTGTGGGGGTGTGGGTGGGCGGCTGGTGGCCACGCAGGTAGGCCGCGATCGCGGAGAGACTGGTCGAGTCGCCGAAACTGCCGGGCCTCGTGACGACACGACGGCCGTCGGATGCGACGGAGACGACGGCGCCGTGGTGCACCTCGTGGACCGGTCGGAGCGACGTGATCCCCAGCGCGTCGACGACGGCGCGCGCCGTCTCGCCGCCGGTGAGGACGAGGTCGGATCTTCGGTCGCGCTGCACGGCTCCGGTCAGCCGGCCGAGCGCCGCCGACAGAGTCCGCGCATTCGACGGGTCGACGTCTCCGGACACCGTCACGACGGCGTGACCGTCGTCGAGCGCCTGGCGGAGTGGTGTCGTGTCCACCCCGTCGCGGTGGAGGTCCGACGCGTCGACCGGAACGTGCCGGACGCCATCGGCGACGAGTGCGGCAACCTGTTGCACAGCAATGGGTTCCGCCGTTCCGACGACGATCAGGATGGAGTCCGCGGGCTCCGGCATGGCGCTGGGAACGGGCCGGATCGGCAGCGTGCGTGCCACGGCCGCCGCGAGGGCGGACGTCCCGACCAGTCGCACTCCGGGAATTGTGCGGCAGGTGAGGACGACCGCGTCGAGGTCGTCGTCGGTCTCGATGTCGCAGATCGCGATGGCGCCGTCGGACGCCGCGCGGGCCAGCGCCTGTCCGACTCCGGGACCGCGGGGCACGCACCGCGTGGGACGGCCCGGGAAGAGTGCGGCCACGGACTCCGGCGGCGGCGCGGATTCCGCCGACCAGACGCCGGCGGCATGGAGCGGCGTCGAACCGACGTGCACGACTCCGCCGCGCACGGTCCGGTCGAGTGCGGGCAGGCCCGCTGCGAGGACCACCGGACCGCCGTCGGCGAGAATTCCCACCTCGGCCCCGATGTTCCCGCGCAGAAGTGAGTCGATCTTCTTCACCACGAGCGTGCCGGGCGGCACGCCGTCGAGGGCACGGCGCGTCGTCCGGGCCGCATCCTCGGCGCTCATCGAGCGCGTGTCGAGATCCGCCACGACGACTCCGCCCGCCTCGTGCGCCTCGCCGGCGCCGAGACGCAGCGACAGGGACGCACTCCGGTCGAGAAAGGCGCTCGCCACTTCCGCCGCGCCGGACAGGTCGTCGGCGAAGACCGCGACGGTCGGATCCAGTCCGATCGAGTTCGGTCTCATGATGCCGCCTTTGCCCGATTAAATGCGCGTTCCGTGCATTTGATGCTAGCAGTTATGCGCGTTACGCGCAGACTGTTCACAGGGAAGCCCCGGCGCACTGCACGATCGCCTGACCCGTGATGTTCCCGCCGAGCGGCCCGACGAGGAAGCCGATCAGCCCCGCCACCTCCTCCGGCGCGATGAAACGGCCGAGCGGCGGAAGCTTCGGGGGCGTCGACGTGCGTGCCGGATCGTTCAGCATCGGAGTGTCCGTCGGCCCCGGCGCGACCACGTTGACCGTGATCGCCCGGTCCACCAACTCGGCGGCCCAGGACCGCGACATCCCCACAAGGGCCGACTTGGTGGCGGCGTACTGACTCTTGCCCGCCGTCCCGGACATCGTGCGGCTGCCGACCAGGACCACCCGGCCTCCGTCGCGCATCGACGGGGCCAGTGCATTGACGAGGACCTCGGCGGCCGCGACGTGAATCCGCCACATCGCCAGACCGTCGTCGACCTGCAGCTTCCCGAGAGGCGCGGACGACTGCAGACCTGCGGCGTGCACGACGGCGTCCACCGGACCGACCGCCGTCGCGTGCTCCGACAGTGCATCGAGATCACCGAGATCGACGGCGGTCCAAAGGAATCGGTCGTCGTCGATGCCGGGATCCCGGCGGCTGAATCCCGTGACCGCCCACCCGTCGCCGAGAAGCCGGCGGACGGTGGCGGCGCCGATTCCGGAGCTGACGCCGGTCACGACGGCCCGCTTCGAGTCGCCGTGCGTCACGACCTGCTCCCGTCTGCGACCCAGCCCTGATCGAATTCGACGTATTCGATCGCCTGCCGAAACCGGGTGAACGCCACGTGCAGGTGACCGTCGTTCCCGGCGGTGATGCTGGGGTACGAGTATTCGCGGTTCAGGCCATCGCGGGAGTTGTTGGACAGGCAGTAGCCGACCTCGATGTCGCGGCGATGCGGCCACGTCCGGCCACCGTCCTCGGACATCGCCAGCGTCATCGGCGCGCGCGGGGCACCCCAGAACGCGCTCCGGCTGTCGCCGTCGTCGAGAGGTTCCGGTTCCGTGTCCGCCTGCTCGGGCACTGCGTCGGCGAGGCCGTCGTCGTCGATCTCGTCGTACAGGGACGTCCGCCGAGCGGTGGCGTTCGCGGCGCTGGACTCGTTGAACACCAACGCGAGCCGGTCGCCGGACAGCACGACGAACTGGATGGACGAGTTGTTGTTGGGAAGTTCGGTGGCCTCCGGCTCGGTCCAGGTGTCGCCGTCGTCCGTCGAGACACTGCGGTAGATCGAGTCCGCCCAGCGGCTGCGGTAGAGGGCGACGAGAGTGCCGTCGGAGAGGCGGCCGATGTTCATGTGGACGCAGCCGACGCTGCCCGGAACTGACACCTCACGCCAGGAGTCGCCGTCGTCGTCGGAGATCATCACGCTGCTGTAGTCGCGATCGCCGACCCATTTGCGGCCCTCGATGCGGACGCAGTGGAACACGGGAAGCAGGAGCCGCCCGGCGGGGAGCACGACCACCGGTTGCCGCACGAACACGCCCCCGGCGTCGGTCTCCGGCAGCAGGATGTGCGCCTCGCCCCACGTTCGGCCGCCGTCGTCGGAGATGCGCCGCATGACACGCGCCGTGTCCTGGTTGCCGGCGTGCTGGGACGTCCACAGCAACCACACGGCACCCGTCTTCGCCACGTGCAGAACGGGATTCTGCTCCGACCGCGTCGGATCATCGGACAGCTGCACCGGCTCGGACCACAGATCAGTTCCCGGGACCAGCCGGGAGAACCAGACGCTGATGTCGGGCACGCCCTCCTGGGTGCCCGCGAACCACACGCACCCGAGGGAGCCGTCGGGCAGGACGGTGAGATTCGCGGCGTGATTCTGCACCTGCGGCGCGGGAAGCAGAGCGTCGCGGCGACCCGCCTCGACGACGTCACGGACGACGCCGTCGGCCGGTCGGGTATCGGTTGCGGGACTCGGTGTGGTCATCGGCGTCTCCAGTGCGTCGTGAGGGGCGGGCGGGTTGTCGGTGCGGCGGTCGCGTCAGGTCTAGGCATGCAGCGCCGCGACACTCAGGTCGTAGGAGTTCGTGGGTCGCAACGCGACACCGTCGATCCGGGAGCGGCGCGCGAGGACCGCTTTCGGGACGAACGACCACAGACACGGGCACGTGTCCCAGATCCGGCGTTGCGCATCCGCGAGAAGTTCGCCGCGCCGGGTGGCGTCGGCCTCCTCGGAGGCCTGGGTGATGGTCCGGGTGATCTCGGGAAAGATGTACCCGTGGTAAGTGTCCCGGGTCGCTTCCTTCTCCGCGGTGCCGGCGTACATGCCCTGCATGATGGTCAGGGCCAGACCGGTCGGGCTCGGGAAGCCGTTGCCGAGCACGTCCCAGTCGCCGGCCTTGCCCTGACGCCA
This sequence comes from Rhodococcus sp. NPDC057014, assembly GCF_042673295.1. Taxonomy (NCBI): domain Bacteria; kingdom Bacillati; phylum Actinomycetota; class Actinomycetes; order Mycobacteriales; family Nocardiaceae; genus Rhodococcus; species Rhodococcus sp. NPDC057014. The sequence goes on along the minus strand of NZ_JBHUSF010000198.1, from coordinate 11,201 downwards.
CTGCGAGATGTCGCCGCCGGGTTCGAACTGCTGGAGGGTGGTTCGCACGCCGACCGCCGACAGCATCTGCAGCACCGATTCCATGATGTCGGTGTCGGCGGCGAACTCGCCTGTCTCCCAGATGATCTTCAGCTCCAGGTCGCGGACCCCGAGGGCGTCGAGTTCGCCGCGGGCACGCGCCGGGTCGTAGGTGTATTCGCCGGTCTCGACAGCGCCGTCGAGGGTGAGGGGAATGACCCCGCGCGACTGGGTGGCGGAGCCCTGGAGAACCTGGTCGACGAGGGCTCGCCCGTCGATCGCGTAGGTCAGGGCCCGGCGGACCCGCGCGTCGGCCAGCGGATGCCCCTGGGGTTTCCGGAAATTGAAGAAGAGTTGATTCAGTCGCACGCCGTCGATCCGGTCGATCGAGACACCCGACAGGCCGGCGAGCTGGTCGGCCGCATCCGGGGTGATGGAGTCGATCACGTCGACCTCGCCGCTGCGCAACGTCACGACGCGGTTCGACTCGTCCGGCACGAAGCGCACGCGCACCGATTCGATCTGCGCCGGCGTTCCCCAGTAGTTCTCGTTGCGCACCAGTGTGTAGTTGCCGGTGCCGCGGTCGCTCTCGGTCACGACGTACGGTCCGGTTCCCACACCGGACTGCAGTTCCTCGGGAAGGTTGGCGGCCGCCGGAGTGACGAGAATGTTCGACATGAGGTAGTCGAGCACCGGGACGGGACGTTCGGTGTTCAGGGTGAAACTGGTGTCGTCGATCTGGTCGACCGTGGGCCACTCGGGGAAGAATCCGCCGACGAAGGAGCCGTCGACCTGGCTGTACATCTGCAGGGCCGTCGCGACGTCCTGCACCCGCACCGGGGTGCCGTCCGAATAGCGGATGCCCGGACGCAGGTGCACGTACCACTGGGTGGGTGCGACGAGCTCGAACCGGTCGGCCAGAACGAGCCGGGGCCGCAGGTCGCGGTCGATTTCGGTGAGGGCCTGCCGTACGCCGCGCTGGACGGTGAGTGCAGCGTCGAACTGGTTCAGCTTGTTGTCGAGGCTCACGAGCGATCGGTTCAGGGCCAGGCTCACGGTCCTCGGTCCGGGTGTTCCGGTCGGCGTCGCGCAGCCCGCTGCGGATCCGAGCGTGAGACCGGCGCCGAGCAGGAGACCCGACCTGAGCAGCGTTCTCCTCGAAAAGCGCTGTTCGAAAAGAGAATTGGTCATCGTCGACCTCTCGGGACTATGGGTGTGGGGCGCAGCGATCAGGCACGGCGCGAGGTGGTTGACCACCAGGCGATGTGATCGCCGGCACATCCGAACTCTACTCAAAGTTGCTTGAGATGCGCAAGATGGCAGGCGGGACTTGCGCACAACGCGCATTAGTGCGATTGTGAGCTGAGTTACAAACGAAGCTGCTGTACCCGACACGCCGCGGTGTCGACACCTCCATCGCCGGCGTTATCGAAAGGTCGACGATGACCCCTCACGCAGACCCCGAACGGCCGGTGACCTCATGACGCAGCACGCCGCCGACACGGCGCTTGCAACCCAGCCCCCGGGCTCGGCATCATCGGCTCCCCGCCGGACCCGCTCCGCCGTCCCGAAGGTCCTGACGGCGGCCATGCCCCGCTACGTCGTCAAGCGACTCGGACAGAGCGCGCTCGCGGTCTTCCTGACGCTGACCACCGTGTTCGTCCTCATCCGGATGGCGCCCGGCGACCCCGCCTACTCGATGGCCGGGCCGCTGGCCAGCACCGAGGACCTCGCCCGGATCAGGGCCGACATGGGCCTCGACCAGTCCGTGTTCACCCAGTACCTGCTGTATCTCCGCGGCCTTCTCCACCTCGATCTCGGCACCTCGTACTCGTTCCAGGCGCCCGCCTTCGACGTCGTCCTCGCCCGGCTGCCCTACACGATCACCCTGTCCGTCGCGGCGATCGTGCTCACCACGCTGGTGGCCATCCCGCTGGGCGTGTGGATGGCACGCCGCGCCGACACCCGCCGCGAACTCGGTGCCAACGTCGTCACGATCGCCGGCCAGTCCATGCCCGACTTCTGGACCGGACTGATGCTCATCACCGTGTTCGCGGTCCTGATCCCGATCTTTCCCGCGGCCGGTTTCACGACCTGGTCCAGCCTGGTGCTGCCCACCGTGACCGTGGCCGTCCTGCAGATCGCCCTGATCTCCCGCATGGTCCGCCGCGAGATGGTCGGCGCGTTCTCCTCGCCGTACATGACAGTGGCCCGCTCGCGGGGTGTCCCGGAGCGCGAGCTCATCTGGCGGTACGCCCTGCGGAACTCCGCGATCCCCGTGCTGACCGCGCTCGGCACCCGGTTCGCGTCCATGCTCAACGGCGTCGTCGTGGTCGAGGTCGTCTTCGCCTGGCCCGGCGTCGGCTCGCTGGTCGTGCGCGCACTCGAGACGAGGGATTACCCCCTCATCCAGGCCACCGTCCTGGTGACCGCGGTGCTCGCCGTCCTCGTCCAGCTCCTCGTCGACCTCTGCTATCCGCTGTTGGATCCCCGTGTCCGGCTCGGGAAGGGAACGAGTAAATGACCACCATCGTCGATCCCCCGGCGCATGCGCGCCCGTCCACGGTCACCCGCCGCGACATCGCCCGGGCCGGTGCCACCCGTGTCGCCCGCGACAGCCGGGTGAAGATCTGGATCGGCAGCATCTGCGCCCTGGCCGTCATCGTGCCGGTCGCCTGCGCACAATTACTGCCCCTGCCGTCTCCGGACGCCACCGACCTCGCCCAGCGCCGGCTGCCACCGCTGACACCCGGGCACCTGTTCGGCACCGACCAACTCGGCCGCGACCTCCTCTCCCGCGTCCTCTACGGCGGGCAGGTATCGCTCACGGTCGGAATTCTCGCGGTGGTCGTGTCCGGACTGATCGGCCTGTGCCTCGGCGCACTCGCCGGCTACCTCGGCGGCTGGGCCGACACCGTCGTCAGCCGTCTCCTCGAAGCCCAGCTGTCGTTGCCGCTCCTCATGATGCTGCTGCTCGTCGTCGCCCTGTTCGGCCCGTCGATCCCGGTCATCACGTTCGTCATCGCCATCGCCCAGTGGCCGGAGATCGCCCGGCTGACCCGCTCACTCGTCCTCGTCGAACGCGAGAAACCGTACATCGCGGCGTCCCGCGTGCTGGGACTCGGACGCACCGCCATCCTGCTCCGCCACATCGTCCCCAACATCATCAAGCAGGCGTCCCTCGTCGTGCTGCTGCTGCTCGCGCAGGCCGTGCTCCTCGAGAGCGCGCTCAGCTACCTCGGTGCCGGACCGCAACGTCCCTTCGCCACCTGGGGCCGGATCATCTCCGACGGGCAGGACTACATCACCACCTCGTGGTGGCTGGTGACGCTCCCCGGCCTCGTCATCGTGCTGCTCGTCGTCGGTGTCAACCTGCTCGGCGACGGGCTCCGGGATCGGCCGAAGTCGCTGCGACTGCAACCGGGCGTACTACAGCGACTCCGGGCGTGGAAGGGAATTGCCTGACATGACGAATCTGCTGCGAGTCGACGAACTGCAGATCGAACTCATCACCGCCCGGGGCGTCATCCGCGCAGTGGACGGCGTGACGTTCGGCATCGACGCCGGCGAAACCGTGACCATCATCGGCGAATCGGGGTCGGGAAAATCGACCACCGCGATGGGTCTGCTCGGTCTGCTGCCCGACGACCTCGCCGTCCTCTCCGGCGCGGTGCGGTTCAAGGACTGCGACATCCTCGGGAAGCCGAAGGCGCTCGCGAAGGTCCGGGGCCGGCACATCGCCCTGATCCCGCAGGACCCGATGACGGCGCTGAGCCCGGTGCACACCATCGGATCCCAGCTGCGGGAGGCCGTCCGCCACAGCGGCATCACCGGAAAGTCGAAGGAAACCGCGCGGGCCGTGGAACTGCTCGAGCAGGTGCGGATCCAGAACCCGGCCGGCCAACTCGGGAAATACCCGCACCAGTTGTCCGGCGGAATGCTGCAGCGCGTGCTGATCGCCTGCTCGCTTGCGTCGGGTCCCGAACTGATCGTCGCCGACGAACCCACCAGCGCCCTCGACGTGACCGTGCAGGCGAGCATCCTCGACCTGCTGCTCGAACTCCAGGAGCGCACCGGCGTCGGAATGCTCGTCATCACCCACGATCTCGGCGTCGCCCGGTTGATGTCGGACCGCATCTACGTCATGAAGGACGGCCGGTTCGTCGAGAACGGCGGAGCCGAGGACCTCGTTCGCCATCCTCGCAGCGCCTACACCAAGAAACTGCTCGACGCCGTGCCGCGGCTCGGCGACTTCACCACGACCGTAGGAGCGTCGACATGAATGCCCCTCTGCTGTCCGTCGAGGACCTCGTCGTCGAATACCCGGTGCCCGACGGCGTGTTCCGCGCCGTCGACACCGTCAGCTTCTCGGTGGACAAGGGCGCGACCCTCGCCGTCGTCGGTGAGTCGGGGTGCGGGAAATCGACCATCGCGAAATCGATCGTCCGGCTGCTCACCCCCACGTCCGGGCGCATCCTCGTGGACGGCGCCGACATCGCGCAGCTGTCGGAGAAGGCGCTGCGCCCCTTCCGCTCTCGCGTGCAGATGGTGTTCCAGGACCCGTACGGATCGCTGGACCCGCACCTGACGGCCGTCGACATCGTCGGCGAACCGCTGCGCCTGCAGGGCGTCCGGAGCAAATCCGAGCGGGCGCGCAGGGCCGCCGAGCTGATCGACCGGGTCGGCCTGCCCGCCACCGCACTCCATCGCCGCCCCGCCGAGTTCTCCGGCGGTCAGCGGCAACGCATCGGCATCGCCCGGGCCCTGGCGAGCGGGCCGGAACTCCTCGTGTGCGACGAGGCCACCAGCGCTTTGGACGTCTCCGTGCAGGCCCAGGTGCTCGATCTGCTCCGCGAGATCCAGCACGACACCGGCCTGACGTACGTCTTCATCTCCCACAACCTCGGCGTGGTCCGTGAGATCAGCGACACCGTGATCGTCATGTCGCGCGGGCGGGTGGTCGAAAGCGGTTCCACCACCGACGTTCTCGAACATCCCGCCGAGCCGTACACCCAGGCCCTGCGCGCCGCCGCGCTCGACCCCACCACCATGGTCGGGATCAAACCCCGACACCTCGTCTCGCGCCCGCCTGGCGCAACGGACGTTCACCGCACCGCATCCCGAGGAGTAGCCTGATGCCCGAACTCGACCTGACCTCACTCGTTCTCGGCACGATGACGTTCGGCGACACCGTCGACGTCGACGGCGCCGCAGCGATGGTCGACGCGGCGCTCGACGCCGGAATCACGCACATCGACACCGCCAACGGTTACGCCGGCGGAGAGTCCGAGAAGATTCTCGCCCGGCTGCTGGCCACCCGGCGCGACCGCGTCACCCTCGCCACCAAAGCGGGAATGCCCCACCCCGACGCGGGCGACCACTCACCGCTGTCGCCGGCGGGGCTCCGCGCGAGCGTCGAGGCGAGCCTGAGGCGGCTGGACACCGACTACGTCGACCTGTTCTATCTCCATCAGCCGGACCGGGCCACACCCCTGGCCGACACCCTCGCCACCGTCGCGGAACTCGTGTCGGAGGGCAAGATCCGCGCCCTCGGCGTCTCCAACTTCGCGGCCTGGCAGATCGCGGAGCTGAACCACACCGCCGACGCCGTCGGCGCACCCCGGCCGATCGTCGCCCAGCAGCTCTACAACCTGCTCGCCCGGCGCATCGAGGAGGAGTACGTCGAATTCGCTGCGGTCACCGGGCTGATCACGATGGTCTACAACCCGCTCGGCGGCGGCCTCCTCACTGGTCGGCACTCGTTCGACACGACGCCCGCGGACGGCCGCTTCGGTGATTCGCGGTTGGCGCAGATGTACAAGGACCGGTACTGGAACACCGCGATCTTCGATGCGATCACCCAGCTGTCCGTGATCGCCGACAAGGCCGGCATCCCGCTCACCGAACTCGCGCTGCGCTGGCTCGTGTCCAAGCCGGCCGCCGGGCCGATCCTCCTCGGCGGTTCAAAGGTCGCGCACCTGCAGTCGAACATCGCCGCCGTCGCCAAGGGCACACTCGACGACGACCTGATCGACGCGTGCGACGAAGTGGGCAGCGCCCTGCGCGGACCCATGCCCAACTACAACCGCTAGGAGACAACGCCCTCATGAGTGCCCAGGAATTTGCCGCCCGCCTCCGCGGCCGCGAACGGATCGTCGGCTACTGGTCCGTGATCGACAGCCCGGTGTCGACGGAGTGGCTCGCCCACGTCGGCTGGGACTACATCGCCCTCGATCTCCAGCACGGCCTGATCGGATACTCCGGCATGGTCGCGGGGCTCACCGCCATCGACGCGTCCGGCTCCACCGTCGGCATGATCCGGGTCGAGTCGAACGATCCGACACCGATCGGCCGGGCGCTCGACGCCGGCGCGGCGGGAGTGATCGTCCCGCTGGTGAACACGGCGGAGGAAGCCGCCAAGGCCGTTGCTGCCGCGACGTATCCCCCTACCGGAGTGCGCTCGTACGGTCCGATGCGTTCACAGCTGCGGATCGGCCCCACCCCGGCGGAGGCCGACCGGGACACGGTCGTCGTCGTGATGATCGAAACCCCGCAGGGGCTGGCGAACGTGGAGGAGATCTGCGCCGTCCCCGGACTCGACGGCGTCTACGTGGGGCCGTCCGACCTGCGCCTCGCCGTGGGTGGTGCGCATCCGAACGATCCGAGCGTCGACGACGAGTTCGAGGCGGCCGTGACCCGTGTCCGGGAGGCCGCCGCAGCGGCGGGCATCGCGGCGGGCATCCACACCGCAGACGGGTCGGTGGCGGCCCGCCGACTCGCGGAGGGCTACACGTTCGCCACCGTCGCGTCCGACCTCACCCATCTCAAGGCGGCCTCCGCCGCGCATCTCAAAGCCGCGACCGGGGACTGAGAGGTGCGCGGCGAAGCCGCAAAGGAGAATCGAATCATGCCCGACATCATCGAGTTGATATTCGACGACCACGAGTGGTTCCGGCGGCAGTTCGCGGCGCTGGACGAGTTGAAGTCCCGGCGCGGGGTGGAGATCACGGCCGTGGAGGCGGTGTGGACGCCGTTGGCGAAACGCCTGGATCTGCATGCTGCGGCGGAAGAGGAAATCTTCTATCCCCAACTCCTCCGCGTCGGCGAGGACGCGGAGGCGGAGGCCGAGACCCTCGACGCGATCGGGGACCACAACGACATCCGCGACGGCGTCCGGGCGGCGGCGGGGAACCCCATCCTGTCCGAGGAGTGGTGGGCGGCGGTCGGCCGGACGCGCCGGGCCAACGACGAGCACATGGCCGAGGAGGAACGGGAGGGCCTGGCCGATTTCCGGACCGCACCGGATGAGCTTCGCGAATCGCTCGGGCGGCGGTTCGCCGAATACTTCCTCGTTCACCGCACCCTGTCGGAGGCGGACACGTCGGACAAGGACCCGAAGGAGTACGTCCGCGCGATCGAAGAGGACCTCGACGGGGACGACAACCCTGGATCGCTTCGAATCGGCAGCTTGAAGGGCCGGTAGCAACGCACTCCCCCCATCACAGACCGCGCGGTCTGTGTTCTATAGTTCGGGCGGTCCGCGGCATCGGGCCGACCGGTTCTGTGGGGAGATGGGGTTGTGGCGCGAATATCCCGTCCGGCGCCCGATGCCCTTCCTCCGATGTCGTTCGAGCGAACCGTGCCCCGCAGGTACGTGCACCGCCAATCCGTGGCCGAGGTCTTCCTCACCGACTGCGTCTCGCTGCCGGCGCCGGATCGGTTCGTCGTCGCCGCGCAGTGGCCCCGCCTGCACGGCTTCTACCGCACCCGAGACGGGCGCTACGACACCATGCTGCTGGCGGAAACACTCCGGCAGACCGCCATCTATCTGGGACACACCCGCTTCTCCGTCCCGCTGCCGAACCGGTTCGTCATGCAGCACCTCGAGGTGCGTGCGATACCCGGCGCGCTCGCGGTGGGTGCGGCGGCCGCGGACGTCGTCGTCGAGGTCACCGTGTCCGAGCACGTGTACCGCGGCGGGGCGCTGTCCGCGTTCCACGTCGACCTGCGGTTCCGGATCGACGGGCAGGACGCCGGCAGCGCGACGGGTCACGCTGCAGTTTTTCCCCCGGCCGCATACTCACGCGCCCGGTGGGGTGAGCGCGGTCCGCGGGCGATCGAAGCGCCGTGGTGCCCGACTCCCGTCCCGGCTCCGCTGGTCGGTCACGTCGACGACGCACACGTGGTCCTCGGCCCGCGACGCTCCGAGAACGAATGGGAATTGCGGATCGACCACACGCACCCCGTGCTGTTCGACCATCCGTGCGATCACATCCCGGGGATGCTGCTGCTCGAGGCGATGCGGCAGGCGGCCTGCGCCCGGCTCGGCCTGCCGGACGCGCACCTCGCGTCCTTGGGCGCCACGTTCCACCGTTTCGCCGAACTCGACGAGCGCACCACGATCCGGCTGGACGCGGTGGACGACGGCGCGTTGGCCGTCAGCGGGTCGATACGGCAGGGCGGTGTGTCTGTCGTGCGCGGAACCGCGGCGCTCGCACCTGCCGCGGTGAGCGCATGCGCGCCCGGCTAGTCGGCGTCGTCCGGTACCCAGCGGGCCCGCCGGATCCGGGCGATGTCCTGGTGCCGGGTCGCGGGCATGATCCCGGGGAGCAGGAACCCCCACATGTCGTCGACGCGCTGTTCGAGGTCCGTGCGCTGCGTCAACACCTGGGAGACGGTCTGAACGCCGGTGAAGGCGCCGATGACGAACCGCGCCAGCCTCGGCGGGTCGATGTCGGCGAGGAGATCCCCCTGCTCGACCGCCCGGGTGGCGAGCATCTCGCAACTGTTGATCCAGTCGAGGTAGGGATCCGCGGGGCCCTGGTCGTCGGCGCTGAGTTCGAGGGTGATCCGGATACCGGCTCGCACGATCGGGTCGTTCACGATCTGCCGGGCCATTTCGTGGCACAGCATCACGATCTGCTCGATCGCCGACACCTGCTCACGGCCGATCGCCTCGACCGACGCGATGGAGATCCGGTGTTGCTCCCCGATGATGAACCGCGCCAGATCCTCTTTCGAACGGAAATGGAAGTACAAGGCCCCCTTCGTGATTCCGGCGTTCTCGACGATGTTGCCGAGTCTGGCTCCTTCGAAACCCGACTTCTCGAACATCTCCGCCGCCCCGCGGACGATCTGCTGTCGAGTCGCCGCAGCACGCGCCTGCTGAACCACGTTCACACCTTTCCCTGCCGCATGAGAGAAGAACGATGACGATGAAAGCACGGAACACGCGCCCATTGCCCGGAGAGACGGTACCAGCGTCGACCGCGAGCGAGCGCGGTCGAACACCCTCCGCGCCGGTACGTGTCGCGGTCGTGGGAGCGACGGGCTTCATCGGGTCCGCCACCCTGCGGGCCCTCGTATCGGCCGGGATTCCGTGCACCGCCGTCGCGCGCACACCGTGGGACCAGGACATTCCGGGCGTGCCGTCCGCACAGGCGGATCTGACCGATCCGGTGGGCCTCCGCAGGGCGCTCACCGGCGCCGACGTCGTGATCCACGCCGCCTCGTACACCGGCAGCGACGCGGCGCACTGCACCGCGGTGAACGTCGGCGGCACCGATAATCTCGTTGCCGCCGCCGCCCGGAACGGCATCCGCCGGGTGCTCTACGTCAGCACCATCGGCGTGTACGGTGCCGGACCGCACAGCGGAATCGGTGAGTTCGACGCCACACCCGCACCCGTTTCGGCGCTGAGCGCGAGCAGGCTGACCGCCGAACACCGCGTCCTCGAGTCCGGCGGTTGCGTCGTCCGACCGGGATTCGTCCACGGCCCGGGCGACCGCTGGTTCGTCCCCGGATTCGTCCGGATCCTCGAGACGCTGGGCGCCTGGGTGGACGAGGGGCGGTCCCGGATCTCGGTCGTCGCGGTGACCGACCTCGCCCGGATTCTCGCGACCCTCGCCGCGCAGACACCGGCGCATTCCGGCGACGTCTTCCACGCCTGCCACCCCGACCCCGTCACCGCCCGCGAACTCGGCCGGGCACTCGCGGACTCGGGCCGCCTGAGGCTGCCGGACAACTCACTCACGTTCGACGACGCCGTCACCGCCGGAACCCGGCACGGTCTCACCGAACGGCACCTCGACCTGATCGGCCGCGACCACTGGTACGACCCCACCCGCCTGCTGACCGCCACCGGCACGACCTTCGGCCACGGCCCCCTGGCCGGTCTCCCGGCGTGACGAGGTCCGGCAGCAAGTCGGTGGGCGGAACGTCGTTTGCGGTCCGCGGTCGGGGTGTATACCCGGAGAGAGATCGTTTTCCCCCACCTGACGGAGTGTCGAGATGGCCCTTCTCGCCGAGATCGTCGTGGACACCGAAGGCGACAGCCGGATAGTGGTCCTGTATCCCGTGATGTGGCTGTTCATCGCGGTTCTGGTGACGTTCGTGGTCACCCGGATCATCACCCGCCGTATCCGCTCGCAAACGGGAGCGGAGTCCGCGGACGACGCCGCGGACTCGGGCGGCGGTCTGATCGGTGACATCACCGTCGGCGGCGTGCACCTGCACCACCAGGTTTTCGGGATCCTGCTCATGACGCTGGCGGGGCTGGCACTGATCGCGACCACCCCGGAGGGCACGGCGCTCAACGTCTTCGCCGCGCTGTTCGGGGTCGGTCTCGCACTGACCTTCGACGAGTTCGCGCTGTGGGTGCATCTCGACGACGTGTACTGGAGTTCGTCCGGACGGAAGTCGGTGGACGCGATCTTCTGTGCACTCATGATCACCGGATTGATGATCGGGGGCGCCGAACTCGTGAGCGGGCGGATCGGCACCGCCCAGTGGTGGACGTCGATCGGCTATCTGCTCATCTCACTCGGCATCTCGTTGATCTGCCTGCTCAAGGGCAAGTTCGTCACGGGGATCGTGGGGATCGTGTTCCAGCCGGTCGCGATCGTCGGCGCGATCCGCCTGGCCAAACCCGATTCCTGGTGGGCGGTGCGCCGCTACGGCACCCGACCACGCCGGCTGGCCCGCTCCCGGGCACGGTTCGGGGAGCGTTACCACGCCCGCTGGAACCGGGCACGCGACTTCGTCGCCGGACCGCCGGACCCCCGTCACGCCGAAACGCAGGGCTAGTCTCAAAGCCGTGTAGTTAGCGGGGACGGCTGGCGGTCAAGGATTCGGGTCTTGGGCGTGTCGTGCGCGAATGGGTAGCGGAGCTCCGGTAGAAGAGG
>NZ_JBHUSF010000197.1:0-16586 GCF_042673295.1 Rhodococcus sp. NPDC057014 | reverse complement strand
GTCCGCTCGGCGCGACGGGCCTCGCCGAGCGTGACGAACTGGCCGACGGAGGCCGGGTCGTCGAGTGCGTCGACGCTCAGCACGGCCTCCCGGTCTGCGCCCTGGAGGATTCGCTTGATCGGGACCTCGATCTTCTTGCCGGTGCGGGTGTGTGGCAGGGAACGAACTTCGATGATCTCGTCGGGGACGTGCCGAGGGGAGGCCTGCGACCGGATGCCCGCATTGATGCGCTCGCGCAGTTCGGCGTTCAGTTCGGAACCCGGCGCCAGGACGACGAACAGCGGCATCCAGTAGCCGCCGTCCGGCTCGTCGACTCCGACGATCAGGGAATCCTCGATCTGGGGCAGCTTTTCGACGGCCTGGTAAATTTCTGCGCTGCCCAGCCGGACGCCGTGCCGGTTGAGCGTCGAATCCGAGCGCCCGTGCATGACCACGCTGCCCTCGTCGGTGACGGTGACCCAGTCGCCGTGGCGCCACACTCCGGGGAAGGTGGAGAAGTACGCATCCCGGTACCGGTCGCCCGTGGCATCGTTCCAGAAGAACACCGGCATCGACGGGATCGGCTTGGTGATGACGAGTTCCCCGACACCACCGACGATTTCGTTGCCACTGCTGTCCCATGCCTGCAGAGCCATTCCGAGGCCTCGTGCGCTGATCTCACCCGGCCGGACCGGGATGGTCGGGGCACTGCACGCGAAGGCGGTGACCACGTCGGTGCCGCCCGTCGGCGAGGACAGCTGGATATGGGCGCCGACGTTGTCGTGCACCCAGTGGTAGCCGCTCGGCGGCAGCGGAGACCCGGTCGAGCCGACGATCCGCAGAACGCTCAGATCGAATTGCTCAGCGGGGGTGATACCGGCGTCGGCGCAGGCCTGCAGGTGACCGGGACTGGTGCCGAGGAAGGTCACCTTCTGCTCGTCTGCGATGCGCCAGAGCGTGGTGGTGTCCGGGTAGGTCGGGCTGCCGTCGAAGATGACGGCCGTTGCCCCGGTCAGCAGCGAAGAGACGACGACGTTCCACATCATCCAGTTCGTGCTGGTGTACCAGAGCAGTGTGTCGCCCTCGCGCAGATCCATGTGCAGGCCGGTCAGGGAGAGCAGGGCGAGCAGGATTCCGCCGTGCCCGTGCACGATGCCCTTGGGCAGTCCGGTGGTGCCGGACGAGAACAGCACCCACAGCGGATGATCAAACGGGACCTTGTCGAATTGCAGGGGCGCCTCTGCACTGACGGCGTCGTTCCAGAACAGCACTGCATGGTCGGCGGTGAGGTCGGCGAAGGCCCCGGCCGTGTGGTGGTCGACGACGATGGTGTGGGTCAGGGTGGGCAGTCCCGCGCGGACCTTGTCCACCTCCGACCGCCGGTCGTAGCAGCGACCGTTGTAAGAGTAGCCGTCGGCGGCGATGAGCACCGTGGGTTCGAGTTGGCCGAACCGGTCGATGACCGCACCAGCGGCGAAGTCCTGGGCACACTGGGACCAGATCGCGCCGAGTGCGGCGGCGGCGAGCAGGCCGATGACGGCGTGCTGGTCGGGCGGCAGGTAGCCGACGACGCGGTCGCCGCGCCCGACGCCGACCGCGCGCAGGGTGGCCGCGAGTGCGCCGACACGACGGCGCAGCTGATCCCAGCTGACCGTCTCCGTCCGCCCGTCCTCCCGGAGGCAGACCAACGCATTCTGCTCGCGCAGCTCGTTGCTCAGCAGGTGTTCGGCGTAATTGACGGTGGCGCCGGGAAACCACTGCACGCCCGGCATCGTCTCGGCGGTCAGCACCGAGTCGTACGGGGTCGCGGAGTCGACGCCGAAGAACGTCCAGACCGCCTCCCAGAACTGGTCGATCCGGTCGGTGGACCACTGCCACAGTGCGGTGTAGTCGAGGTTGTCGTCGATGCCTGTGCGGTACTGCCCACGAACGTAATCGGTGAAGGAGGCGAGGGTGGACAGTCCGGCGCGATCGGGATCAGGTGTCCAGATCGGCTCGGGGCTAACGGATTCCGGTGCAGAGTGGACCATAAGTACTGGTCGCCTTTCGGATCGGGCAGGGCGGTCTCCCCGGTCCGGTGGCGGTCACCCCGGGCCGGTCGGTGCCTGCGATATTTCAGGGGGTGGTGTCGCGGGTGGCGTCGACGAGATGCTGTTCGAGGCGCGCGGTCGCAGCGGCCCGCTTGTCGCGGTCCCAGGCAAGCAGTCCGGCTCCGGTCTTGGCACCGAGACGGCCCGCGTCGATGAGCCTGGTCAGCAGCGGTGAGACATGGTCGTCGTTGTCGAGGCTGGGGAACAGGTAGTTGTGAACGGCAGCGGCGAGGTCGAGGCCGACGTAGTCGGCGTTCTCGATCGGCCCCATCACCGGCAGGCGCAGCCCGAAACTGTTGCAGACCACCAGATCCACGGTTTCGGCGTCGCACACGCCGGACTCGACGAGGGAGATCGCCTCTCGCCACATGGCGTGTTGGAGGCGGTTGCCGATGAATCCGGGGATGTCCTTGCGCACGTGCACAGGCACCTTCCCGGCGCCGGCCAGGATCGACAGCATCCAGTCGACGGTGCCGGTTGCGGTGCTCTCGCCCTGGACGACCTCGACGAGGGGAACGAGATGCGGGGGATTCCACCAGTGGGCGCCGACGACACGCTGCGGATCGACGGCGTCGCGGGCGACGTCGCCGATCGTGAACACGGAGGTGTTGGTCGCGAGCACCGCGTGCGGAAGCAGCACGCTCAGCTCGCCGAAGAGTTTCTGCTTGAGACCGAGAATTTCCGGCACCGCTTCGACCACCAGGTGGGCGTCGGTGGCGGCGGCTTCGAGGGTCTCGGCGAGCCGGACCCGCTCGACCGCCGCACGGTCGCGGCCCAGGGTATCGAGTTGGTCGCGGATGCGGCCCGGAACCTGCGCCAGCACGGTCGTGTCGGCGTCGTGGACCGTCACCGCGGCGCCGGCAGCGGCGAAGACTCCGGCGATCGAATGGCCCATCAGACCTGCGCCGATGACCAGGACGTTCAGTTCGCCGACAGTGCCAGGGCGATCGTAGATTCCCGACGGGGTCATGGCGGTCTCCGCTTCTCTGAGTGCGGCGCAGGCACGACCGGCCTTCGCCGCATCGCATCGCGTCTGATGTCACGGATCACGCTAGCTCCACCCACAGCGTCAGTCGATGTGAAACTCTCATACCTGATCACCACTGAGGTATGAAGATTCGCCACCCGAGAGTACGGTGCCCGGTGTGGACTCCACCGACCCCGAGACCGCAGAACCGGCGGATCGCCGCCGACGCCGCGAACGTGAACTGAGCAGCCTCTACGCCACGGCGCGGTCACTCACCGCGCTCGGGGAGGTCGACACGGTGCTGGCGTCGATCGTGCGGCATGCGCACGAGCTGATGGGCACGGACGTCACATACCTGTCCGTCTTTGACCCCCACTCGGAACTGACGTTGCGCGCCGTCGAAGGGTCGCTCTCCCCCGCCTTCCGGTCAGCGCACGTGCCCGCCGACACCGGTGTGGGCGGGCGAGTCGTGCAGACGCAGGCGGCCTTCTGGGTCGGCAACTACCTCACCGACACCACGCTGGTGCACGACCCGGACTTCGACCGGATGCTGGTCGACGAGGGCATCGTCGCGCTGCTGGGGGTTCCGTTGTGCGACAGCGGGCGAGTGTTCGGCATCCTCTTCGCCGCGGACCGTATAGAGCGCCGTTTCCACATCGACGAGGTGGCCCTGTTGAGCGCCTTCGCCGACCACGCCGCGGTCGCGCTACAGAACGCCCGCCTCTACCAGGAGAGCCGCCAGGCGTTGGCGGATCTGCGGCAGGCCTACTCGACGATCGAACGGTCCGGGCAGGTGCACGAGGCCCTGACCCAGGTGGTGCTCACCGGCGGCGGGGCCCGGGAGATCGCCGATCTGCTGGTCACCGTGCTCGATGGGCGAGTCGCGATCTACGACCGCGATGAACACCTGCTCGTGACAACCGCGAATGTGCGCGGCGAGGCCGACTCCCCCGCAGACGGGCTACAGACGTCGTTGGCCGAGAGCCGGCGTAGTGGTCGATGTGTGACCGTCGCCGACAGTGCAGGTCAGTGCCACAGCCTCGTCGCGATTCTCGCCGGCGACAGCTACCTCGGGGCGGTGGTGCTCTCCCACACCGACACCCCGGCCGAGGCCGAGGCCCGCACCCTCGAGCGGGCGTCCCAGATCCTGGCGCTGATGACCCTCAAACAGAACGCCGTCGTCGAAGCCGAGGATCGGGTGCGCGGCGAACTGCTCACCGAGGTGATTACCTCACCGCGGCCCTACAGCGCCGAACTTGCGGCCCGTGCCGAGTCTCGGCATCTGGGCATCGGCGACTTCGACACCCTCCTCGTCCTCGACTGCCCGTCGCTGCGTCCCGCGGACCTGACCCGACGCCTGCACGGGGTGGCCGACGAATGGTCCGCGCTGGCCGGCATCCACCTCGGTACTCCGACGATGCTGCTGCGCGCCGACGACCGCGACACCGTGGCCGCCGCCATCCATCGGCGTCTGCGTGCACTCGTGCGCGCCCCGATCCTGGTGTGCGCCGCCCCCGTTGCGGCAACCGCGGAGAACCTGCGGCGTCCGTTCACCCTCGCCGCCCGCTGCAGCAAGATTCTCCGCAACATCGGTGTGAACGACAAGGCAACCTCGACAACACATCTCGGCGTCTACGCAACTGTTTTCGATCCGGATCGCGGCGACGATCTGCGGGTGTTCATCACCGACACCCTCGGCGCCGTCCTCGACTACGACCGCCGCCGCAACACCGACCTGGTGATCACCCTCGCGGCATACTTCGACAACTCCGCCAACCTCACCCGCGCCTCCAAGGCGCTGCACGTGCACATGAATACCCTGGTCAAACGCCTGGACCGGATCGCGGCCCTGATCGGCGACGATTGGCAACAACCCGACAACGCATTGCCGCTGCAACTCGCGGTCCGGCTGCACACCCTCGCCCGGGAACTCGACAGCGGGCCACCGGGTTAGACCTCGCCGGCCCGATCGGCGACGTCCCACCTCGCCCCCGCCGCGAGTTGCCGCCGGAGGAGGTTGAGCGCCGCGTGCTGGAGGAGGAGGACGGCCTCGACGTTCGTCTCGAGGATGCGCGCCACTTCGACGGCCGGGAGTCGGTGCGCGAGCCGGAGTCGCAGCACGGTCCGGTGCCGGTCGGGGAGGGTGTCCATCAGCGTCGCGGACCGGGTTGCCTCCTCGTCGTCGATGGTCACGACAGGCCTCTCTCTCGGATCGGACCACTGTCGCCGACTCGGTGTCCCAGGCGGAAGGGACCGGCGTCCCGTTCGTCCGGGATCCTGCCGACACGGCTCCGACGGCCCTCCCGACGCCTTACGCTGAATGTCATGGCCGCTCTTCGCGCGGAGTGGATCAGAATCTGGCGCAACCCGGCAGACACCCTGACGACCGTTGCGTTCAATGCCGTCCTGATGATCGGGGCCTGGTTCCTGCTGCCCCGGAGCTGGTTGTTCGAGTGGACGGGGCCGTCGGGTTTCGCGCTCGCCCTGGCCGGCTGGATGTACGCCGACGTCACCGCCACCAACGTGCTGGCGCCGGACAGTGAGCGGGTTCTCGCCGCACTCGACGATCGGGACGCGCTGGGTGCGATGCTCGGCGCCAAGGCGGTGGCGCTGTGGATGCTGATCGCCCCGATCTGCGCAACCATCGCGATCGTCGTGGGCTTCGCCGAGCAGGACTGGCTGTTCACCGCGGTGGTGGTGGTCGCGGTAGCGCTGTGCCCGTTCGGTGCGCTCGCCGGGTCGAGTCTGGTCGGGGTCTATTTTCCGTACCACCAGCGGTCGCTGCGGTGGCGGTGGGAACAACGTGCCCGGTGGCGCACCGTCGTCGTCCGGTGGCTGATCCTGCTGGTGGTGCCGTACGGGGTGTTCCCCGCGTTCTCGGCGGCGATCGCCGTCGTCCCGGTCGTGCTGTGGAATCTCGTCCGTCCGGATGACGTGCACTCGCGGATCGGCACCGCGGACTTCGCGCTGTGCGTCGTCCTCGCCGTCGTCATTTCCGCGCTGATGTGGGTGGTGGCACGGCGAATCGCCCTGTCACGCATACAACGCCACGAACCGTTGGCCGCCTACCTCCGTGACCGGGACAGGGGCTGAGCCTCCCCCGCACGTGAGTGGCAAGGCGTACCCGGGCACGCTTTCCCACTCACCTGCGCAGGTGAGTGGGAAAGCGTACCGGGGCACACTTTGCCGCTCACGTCAGGAGAGGTGCTTCGGTTGGGGGTGCGACTTGTGGACCTGGTCCGATCCGACCGCGTCCTGGGTCGCACCAGGTGGGCATTCGGCGCTGTACTTGCCCGCGTGTTCCAGCGAGACGACGACGGACTTCGACGTGGGACAGTTGCTGCCGGTCGCCGTGGAATCGAGCGGCACCAGCGGATTGGTCTCCGGATAGTAGGCGGCAGCCGACCCCCGGGGCGTGTCGTACTCGACGATCCGGAAGTCGTGGGCGCAGCGGACGCGGTCGTCGCCGTCCCAGTGGGTGAAGAGGTCGACCATGTCGCCGTCGTCGAAGCCGAGGGCCGCGATGTCGTCGCGGTGCAGGAAGATCACGCGGCGCCCGCCCTCGATGCCGCGGTACCGATCGCTGAGCCCGTAGATCGTGGTGTTGAATTGGTCGTGGCTGCGGATGGTCTGCAGGATCACGTGCCGCGGGGGCACCTGCAGCACGTCGATCGGGGACACCGCGAATTCGGCGCGCCCCGAGTGGGTGGGGAACGTCCGGGAGTCGCGCGGCGGGTGCGGCAGGACGAACCCGCCCGGCTTGCGGACGTTCACCTCGTACCCTTCGCATCCGGGCACCACCCGCGAGATGTGCAGGCGGATGTTCGCATAGTCGTCCCGCATCTTCTTCCACTCGATGCCGTAGCGGTCGCCGATGGTCGCCTCGGCGATGCGCGTGACGATACCCACCTCCGAATCGAGATGGGGGCTCGCGGGTTTCAGCGGTCCCCGGGAGGCGTGGACCGAGCACACCGAGTCCTCGACGGAAATGAACTGCGGCCCACCGGCCTGGACGTCCTGCTCGGTGCGTCCCCGCGTCGGCAGGATCAGGGCCGTGTCACCGCACACGAGATGCGACCGGTTGATCTTCGTCGAGACGTGCACCGTCATCCGGGTGTTGCGCAGGGCGGCGGCGGTGACGTCGGTGTCCGGGGCGGCCTGGACGAAGTTGCCGCCCAGTCCGAGAAAGAAATGAGCCTTGCCGTCACGCATGGCCCGGATCGAATCGACGGTGTCGTAGCCGTTCTCGCGGGGCGGGTCGAAGTCGAACTCCTTCGCGAGCGCGTCCAGGAAATGCCGCGGCGGACGCTCCCAGATCCCCATCGTGCGGTCACCCTGCACGTTCGAGTGTCCGCGCACCGGCAGCAGCCCGGCGCCGGGCCTTCCGATGTTGCCCTGCGCGAAAGCGAGATTCGCGACTTCCTTGATGGTCGCCACCGCGTTGTGGTGCTGGGTGAGCCCCATCGCCCAGCAGAACACGGTGGCGTCGGAATCCCGCAGCATCCGGGCCGCGTCGGTGATCTGTTCCCGCGACAGCCCGGTCGTCCGGGTGACGACGCCCCAGTCGATGTCGGTGACCTGCTGCTTCCACAGCTCGAATCCGATCGTGTACCGGTCGATGAAGTCGTGGTCGAGGGCGTCCCATTCGACGAGCAGTGAGCCGAACGCCTGGAGCAGCGCGAGGTCGCCGTTCAGCGCGATGGGCAGATGCAGGTCGGACAGGTCGGTGCCGGGACCCACCATGCCGCGGGGCGTCTGCGGATTCTTGAAGTTGACGAGCCCCGCCTCGCGCAGCGGGTTGATCGACAGGATCTTCGCGCCGTTCTGCTTGGCCTTCTCCAGCGCCGACAGCATCCGCGGATGGTTCGTACCCGGGTTCTGACCCTGCAGGACAATCAGTTTCGCCTGATATACGTCGTCCATCGTGACGCTGGCCTTGCCGATGCCGATCGACTCCTGCAGCGCGATGCTGGTCGATTCGTGGCACATGTTGGAACAGTCGGGCAGATTGTTGGTCCCGAACGCGCGGACGAACAGCTGGTACGCGAACGCGGCCTCGTTGGATGCCCGGCCGGACGTGTAGAAGATCGCCTCGTCCGGGCTGTCCAGGGCGTTCAACTGCTCACCGATCAGCGCGAAGGCCTCGTCCCATTCGATGGGCTCGTAGTGGGTTCCGCCGGGCCGCTTCACCATCGGATGCGTGATCCGGCCCTGCTGCCCCAGCCAGTGCTCGCTGTGGCAGTCGAGTTCGGCGATACTGTGGCGGGCGAAGAATTCGGGGGTCGCCCGGACCCGCGTCGCCTCCTCCGCCACCGCCTTGGCGCCGTTCTCGCAGAACTCGGCGGCGTGGCGGTGACCCGGGTCGGGGTCGGGCCACGCACAACTCATGCAGTCGAAGCCCTCGGCCTGGTTCAGCCGCAGCAACGTCTCGGCCGTGCGGACCACACCCATCTGCTCGAGCGCGCGTTTCATCGACACCGCGACAGCGGTCGGCCCGGCCGCATGGTCCTTCGGGTGCCCGACCTCGAGGTCGGCCTCGTCGTAGTCGAGTTCCTCGTCCTTGTGACGCATCGTTCAGCCTTTCGTCACGATCTCCCCACCAGGCAGCCGAGGTAGTCGATGACGTCGTCGGTCGCGGTGGCCGGGGCGGTGAGCGCGACGTAACCGTCGGGGCGCACCACCACCAGCGTGCCACCGTGTGCCCCGTAGGCGCTACGCGCGAAACCGCGGTCGTCGACGACGTCCACGCCGGGGCCGCGGGAGTCTCCCACCACCACGTATTTCACGTCGTCGGGCGCGTCTTCGGCCAGGGTCTGCAGGGCGTGCCGGGGCCCGCCGTCGAACCCGAGCACCGTGAAGTGCGTCCCGCGGAAGACGTCGAACAGTCGCAGCGGGCTGCCGTCCGGGCTCAGGCACGGCGCGTCGGGTGCGCGGTCGCCGGCGCGGACGCCCGTCGTCACGTCCCCGTCCCGGGACAGCGAACTCCACGGGTAGCCCAGACCGAGTTGCTGGCCGTCCTCGGTCGCCGCGCCGGCGAACCCCGACGAGTCCTCGCGTCCGAGGTTGTCGGTCACCTTCTGCAACCCCGCGCTGCTCACCCCGAGCGTCCAGCGGGCGAGCGGCAACCGCTCCTCCTGATACGTGTCGAGGAGCGACGGATCCGCGGACCCGGCGAGGACGAGCGCGAGTTTCCAGCCGAGGTTGTAGGCGTCCTGGATCCCGGTGTTCATCCCGAGCCCACCGGCGGGCGGATGAATGTGCGCGGCGTCGCCGGCGAGGAACACCCGGCCGTCCCGGAAGCGGTCCACCATGCGCACGTTCACACGCCAGGTGGACAGCCATGTCGGTGCGGACAGTCGCACGCCGGGGTCGCAGGCGATGTCGTCGAGCACTCGCTGGAAGTACTCGAGCGACGGTTCGGGCAGGTTCCCGTCCTCGTCGAAGTCCGCGAACGGCACTCCCTGGAACTGCCAGGAGTTGATTCCGCGGAACGGGCACAGCGCGACGAATCCCTTCTCGGGGTGCGACCACTGGTACCAGTGATCAGGGGTCAGGCCGTCGACGGATGCGTCGCCGAGGAGCATGCCTTCGATGCCGCCCGTCCCCTCGAACGACACCCCGAGGGCCTTGCGGACCGTGCTGCGTCCGCCGTCGCACCCGACGAGGTAGCGCGCGATGACGGTCCCGCCGCCGGCGAGCCGGACGGTCACCTTGTCGGTGGTCTGCTCGAAACCCACCACCTCGACGCCGCGCTCCACGTCGATACCGAACTCGGAGAGACGCTCTCGCAGGATCTGCTCGGTCCGCCACTGCGGGATCATCAACCCGCTCTCGTAGGGGCGGTCGGGTGTGGGGCTCAGGTCTGCGTGGGGGTCGCTGTCGCCCACCACCCGGCCGCGCACCGCGACCCGGTTGGGGAGGTGCCGGAACCCGGCCTCCACGATCTCGTCGACGATACCGAGATCGTCCATCACTTCCTGGCTGCGCGCGGTCAATCCCTTTCCGCGCGAACCCGGGAACGGCTCGGGCGACTTGTCGAGGATCCGCACTTCGACGCCACGCCGCGCCAGTTCCAGAGCGAGCGTGAGACCGGTCGGCCCGGCCCCGGCCACCACTGCCTCGGTAGGGCTCATGGCGTCATCGTATTCGCGACGGCACCGATCCCGCGGGAAAGTCGCCGCACCCGCTCATCGGCTCTCGCTCAGAAGTTTCCGCGGGCGGCTTGTTCGCGTTCGATGGCCTCGAAGAGGGCTTTGAAGTTGCCGATGCCGAAGCCGAGGGAGCCGTGGCGTTCGATGAGTTCGAAGAACACGGTGGGCCGGTCGACGAGGGGTTTGGTGAAGATCTGCAGCAGGTAGCCGTCCTCGTCGCGGTCGACGAGGATGCCGCGTTTCTGCAGTTCCTCGATCGGGGCGCGGACGTTGCCGATCCGGGCCCGCAGTTCGGGATCCTCGTAGTAGGAGTCGGGGGTGGCCAGGAACTCCACACCCTCGGCGGTGAGCTGGTCCACCGCGGTGAGGATGTCGTTGGTGGCCAGGGCCAGGTGCTGGGCGCCGGGACCGCCGTAGAAGTCGAGGTACTCGTCGATCTGCGAGCGTTTCTTCGCGATGGCGGGTTCGTTGAGGGGGAACTTCACCCGGTGGTTGCCGTTGGAGACGACCTTGCTCATCAGGGCGGAGTAGTCGGTGGCGATGTCCTCGCCGACGAATTCGGCCATGTTCGTGAAGCCCATGACCCGGTTGTAGAAGTCGACCCAGTGGTCCATCCTGCCGAGTTCGACGTTGCCGACGACGTGGTCGAGGGCCTGGAACAGGCGCTTGGGGGCACCGTCGCGTTTGGTGTGGGTGGAGGTGCGCGGCTGGTAGCCGGGCAGGTAGGGGCCGGTGTAGTTGCTGCGGTCGACGAGGGTGTGGCGGGTGTCGCCGTAGGTGGCGATCGCGGCGATCCGGACGGTGCCGTGCTCGTCGGTGACGTCGTGGGGCTCGTCGAGGACGGTGGCGCCCTGGGTGCGGGCGTGGGCGATGCACTTGTCGACGTCGGGGACGGCGAGGGCGATGTCGACGACGCCGTCGCCGTGGGTGCGGTGGTGCTCGATCAGCGGGCTCTGTGGGTCGACGGCGCCGTTGATCACGAAGCGGACGGCGCCGGATTCGAGGACGAAGCTGTGGTGGTCGCGGTTGCCGGTGGTCGGTCCGGAGTAGGCGACGAGGGTCATCCCGAACGCGGATTGGAAGTAGTGGGCGGTCTGGGTGGCGTTGCCGACCACCCAGACGACGGCGTCCCAGCCGCTGACCGGGAACGGGTCGCGGGTCCCGTCGTATTCGACGAGCCCGACCAGTTGCTCGAGCTGGCCGAGGTCGAGACCTGCCAGGCGTTCCTTGTCGGTGAGAGTCTGCTCGATCGTCATGATGGTGCCTTTCCTTGCAACGGTTTTCGGATACGGAGAAGGTGAGTGCGACTGCGCACCGGAGGAGTGGCGAATGCCTGGCACAGAGGTAACCGGCCGCCGGCCCGGTCGTCAACCGGGACCCGGACAGCTAGCCGCATCGACGGATGAGAGCGGCCCCGCCCCCGCTTTCCTATACAATCTGAATACTTCAATGGGGCAATAGAAATGGACTGAGATGGTTGCGCGGAGTGAGATCGGCGTCGGAGTGCTCGCACGCGCGGTGGCGATCCTCGACGTCGTGGAGGCGAGCCCGATGGGTGCGAGCGACCTCGCCCGCGAGCTGGACCTGTCCCTGTCGACCACGTACCGGCTGGCCACGGACATGGTCAGGCACGGCCTCCTCCGGAAGGATCAGGAAGGCCGTTTCTACCTCGGGCAGCGGTTCGTCACGACGGCGCTGAGCGACCTCGCCATCCCGGCGCTGCGCGAATTGGCGGAGAAGACAGGCGAATCCGCTCAGTTGTGGGTGCGGCGGGGCGAGTCGCGGCTGTGCACGGCCAGCGTCGACTCCCAGCACGAACTGCGGGTCGCGCTGCCCGTCGGGACACTCGTGCCGCTTCCGCAGGGGTCGAGTGGGCACGTGCTGTCCGGAGACTGGGAGGCCGACCCCGAGGCGGTGAAATCGGGGTGGTGGGTGTCGATTTCGGAACGGACACCGGGCTCCGCCTCCATCAGCGCACCGGTTCGCAGGCACGGCGAGATCGTGGCCGCCGTGTGCGTGTCGGGCCCTGAGGGGCGCATGGGGGAGAACCTGGGTTCCCGGATGGGCCGCGCAGTCGTCGCTGCCGCGCGGCAGATCGAGACGTCCGTTCCCGGCGACTGACTCGGTCAGGCGATGTCGAACGTGGTGACGTCGGCCGACCGATGTTGCTGCGCCAGTTGGCGGTAGACCGCCGCGTTGCCGGCGTTGTGGGCCACCTCGTCGTCGGTCAGTTCCCGGCGGACCTTCGCGGGCACACCGGCGACGAGTGAGCGCGGCGGAATCCGGGTTCCTTCGAGGACCAGCGCGCCGGCCGCGATCAGCGACTTCTCGCCGATCACCGCGCCGTTGAGGACGGTGGCGCCCATGCCCACGAGGGCGCCGTCCTCCACGGTGCAGCCGTGCAGCACGGCGTTGTGCCCCACGCTGACGTCCCGGCCGACGACGACGGGGAAACCCGGGTCGACGTGAACGGCCACTCCGTCCTGGATGTTGCTGCCCTCGCCGAGGGTGATGGAATCGCAATCGGCCCGCAATACGGCGCCGTACCAGACGCTGGCCTCCGCGCCGAGGGTCGCGGCGCCGATCACCGCCGCGGTGGGCGCGACCCACGCGGTCTTCTCCGCGCGTGGCGAACGTCCGTTGATCGCAACGACGTGTGGTTCTCTCACCGTGTTCTCCTCCTGTCGAGCAGCGGATTCGTGCTGCATCTCGCGGCGTTCCGTCGTCCATTGTCGTGTGGCGCGGACTCCGGGCATTGCCAATTGTGACTGCTACCACTACCGTAATTCTTATCAGACGGGAAGCCAACTGCCAAATAATGAGAATGCGCAGGTAGGGCTCCCGTCGGCATCCGGTACAGATCGACGAGGGAGAACTCTCACATGCAGGTCCCAGAGAACGGCCCACTGCACGGCATCCGTGTGCTGGAACTCGGCAACTTCATCGCGGCCCCCATCGCGAGCCGCATCTTCGCCGACTTCGGCGCCGAGGTCGTCAAGATCGAACGGCCGGGCGTCGGCGACGAACTGCGGGGCTGGCGCCGCCGTCGCGGCGCGACGTCGATGATGTTCCGCACCATCGCCCGCAACAAGCGGTCCGTCACGCTCGACCTCCGGACGGACGAGGGCCGCGCGATCATCCTCGACCTCGCCCGCAAGTCGGATGTCGTCATCGAGAACTTCCGGCCCGGAACGCTCGAGCGGTGGGGAATCGGCCCCGACCAGTTGACGGCCGCCAACCCCGACATCGTCCTCGTGCGGATCTCCGGCTACGGGCAGACCGGCCCGTACCGGGAGCGCACCGGATTCGGCGGTGTCGCCGAGGCCTTCGGCGGGCTGCGGCACGTCACCGGCTACCCGGACCGTCAATCCGTTCGGGCGGCCGCCCCCATCGCCGACACCCTCGCGGGGCTGCACGGCGCGATCGGTGCCCTGATGATGTTGCTGGCCAAGGCGAGACAGGGCGATCATTCGACCCCGCGGGTGGCGGACGTGGCCCTGTACGAGTCGGTGTTCATGGCGATGGAGTCCCTCGTTCCCGATTACGACGCGTACGGCATGGTCCGCGAACGGACCGCGGGCAACCTGCCCGGCGTGGTGCCGAGCGGTGTCTATCCGTGCGACGGCGGCTCGGTCATGATCGCCGGCAACTCGAG
The DNA here is from genome assembly GCF_042673295.1 of Rhodococcus sp. NPDC057014. NCBI lineage: Bacteria > Bacillati > Actinomycetota > Actinomycetes > Mycobacteriales > Nocardiaceae > Rhodococcus > Rhodococcus sp. NPDC057014. Next base: position 2,744 of record NZ_JBHUSF010000197.1, on the reverse strand, counting down.
CGGTGTGTTCGGCCGGTTGATGCAGGCGGTCGGGCGGGGCGATCTCGCCGACGATCCCGAACTGGCCGACGGTGATCAGCGATTCCGTCGCGAAGCCGAACTCGACGACGCGATCTCCTCGTGGACGTCGCAGCGGCGTCCGCGCGACGTGGTCGCCGAACTCGGCGCCGCCGGCGTGCCCGTCGGCGAGGTGTACGACGCCGTCCAGATCGCGGACGACGAGCACTACAACGCCCGCGGCATGCTGCAGAGCCTGAAGGTCACCGTCGACGGCGAGCCCGAAGAGGTCCGGTTCCCCGGGGTCGTCCCGCAGCTCGACGGCGAACCCACCCAGATCCGCTGGGCAGGACCCGAGCTGGGTGAGCACACCGACGAGATCCTCGGCGGATTGCTGAACCTGTCCGGCGATCAGCTCGCCGACTACCGCGCCCGCGACATCGTCTGAATCGGAGAAGTGAAATGACAGTCACCATAACGGATGTCGTACTGCGGGACGGACTGCAGGACGAGGACGCGGTCGTCTCCACCGACCACAAGATCGCCGTCGCGGACGCACTCGTCGCCGCAGGCGTGACGCACATCGAGGCGGCATCGTTCGTCTCGCCCACGCGGGTCCCGCAGATGGCGGACGCCGACGACGTCATCGCCCGGCTGCCCCGCACCGATCCGTCGGTCACCTACAGCGCCCTCGCGCTCAACCCGCGCGGAGTGCAGCGCGCCGCCGCGACCGGCATCGACGAGATCCAGGTCGTGACGTCCGCCAGCGCCGGGCACAGCACGGCGAACACGGGCAGGAATCCGGACGAGGCGCTGACCGGACTCGCCGAGGCATTGCAGAAGTACCCGGACCGGAGTTTCCTCGGAGGTGTGTCGACCGCGTTCGTCTGCCCGTTCGAGGGCATCATCGCCCCCGCCGCGCTGGTGCGGGTGGCGCGCGCGATGGCCGCGATGGGTGTGCGCAGGCTCGGGCTGGCCGACACCCTGGGAACGGCCACCACCGAGCAGGTGCTCGCGTCGGTCGGGGCGGTCCGCGACGCCCTCCCCGACATCGAACTGAGCCTGCACCTCCACAACGCGCACGGGCAGGCCCTCGGTACCGTGATCGCCGCGCACCGGCAACTCGGCATCACGCACTTCGACAGCGCCATCGGAGGGTACGGCGGCTGCCCGTTCGCCCCGGGCGCCCACGGCAATCTCGCCACCGAGGAACTGGTAGCGCACCTCCACGCGCACGACATCGACACGGGCATCGATCAGCAGGCCCTCGACCTCGCCGTCGACACCGTGAAACTTGCTCTGGCACAAGCTCGGCCCCTCTCCGCAGTGTGAACTGCGAACTCACCCCGAAAGGCCGATCATGGTCTACGCACTCTCCATCGTCGCTCTGATCGCGATCTTCACCGTGGCGACACTCACCCCGATCAACATGGGCATCCTCGCGTTCGCCGGAGCATTCGTCATCGGCGGCTGGGTGTCCGGGATCCCGGTCGAGGACATCATCGATGCCTTCCCCGGCAGCACGTTCATCATCGTCGGCGGTATCACGCTGTTGTTCGCCATCGCGAAGGCGAACGGGACCATCGACCTCGTCATCGAGGCCTCGCTGCGCCTCGTGCGCGGCAGGCGGTGGGCGATTCTGTGGATGATGTTCCTGCTGTCCGGGCTGCTGATGGCACTCGGGTCCGTGCTCGCGGTCGGGATGCTCGCCCCCATCGCGATGCCCCTAGCGGCCAAGAACAGGATCAATCCGTTCCTCATGGGCATGGTCATCAGCCACGGCGCCCTGGCCTGCGCGTTCTCGCCCATCAACCTCTACGGCGCGTTCATCAACGGACTGATGGACTCCACCGGCGTGGGGGCGAACCCGCTGGTCCTGTTCGCTCTGCCGTTCGTCCTGAACCTGGCCATCGCGATCGTGCTGTTCCTGATCTACGGCCTCGACCTGATCGGGCACCGCACTCCGCGCCCGGTCGAGGAGGCATCCGACGGCGGCGGATTCGGCGGTTCCTCGCGCCGGCCGTCCGGTGGTGGCGCCCCCGCCGGCGGTCCGGGCGGGAACACCGCGACGCTCACCGATCGCGAGGTCATCGAGGAAGCGCTGAATCACGAGGGCATGAAGCCGGTGAAGATGAACAGGTACCGGCTCGCGACACTCGCGGGCATCGGGTTCCTCGTCGTCGGGTCGGTCGCGTTCGGAATCGACGTCGGCGTCAGCTCGATCTGCGTCAGCGCGGTCCTGCTGTTGATGGCGCCCAAGTCGCACCCCAAGGTCGTCGACAACGTGGCATGGCCCGCCGTGGTGCTCGTGTGCGGGATGCTCACCTACATGGCGGTCATGACGCAGAACGGCACGCTCGACTTCCTCGGTGACGCGGCGTCGGCTCTCGGATCGCCGTTGCTGACCACATTGATCCTCTGTTACGCGGTCGCGATCATCTCCGCGTTCGGATCGTCGATCGGCACGCTCGGCATCGCGTTGCCCCTCGCCGCGCCGATGCTCGCGATGGGAGAGGTGGGCGCCGTGGGATTCGTCGCCGCCCTGGCGTTCTCCGCGACGGTGGTCGACGTCAGCCCGTTCTCGACGAACGGCGTGATGGTGCTCGCCAACGCACAGGTCGAGGACAAGGCGCGGTTCCAGCGCAAGATGCTCGCCTACTGCGGCCTGATCGTGCTGTCGGCTCCGATGTTGGTCTGGGCGCTGGTCGTCGTGCCGACGTCCGTGTAGGTCTTCGGGGCAGTGCCGG
>NZ_JBHUSF010000196.1:0-16674 GCF_042673295.1 Rhodococcus sp. NPDC057014 | reverse complement strand
CCTGCGCACCCTTGATGGCGATCGGCTTGACCGGCTTGGTCTGGGGTCAGCGCGTGCGAATCAGCGCGGTGCCGGTGGCGCGGTCCTGCATGCCGCGACCGTCGATGTCCGTGATGGTGCCGGGCACGACGAACACGAGCAGCGCCTGACGCACCAGGGCCCGCACGAAGCCGACGCGGGCGGGGCCGTCCACGCGCGCCACCTGCATGCCGAGGAACAACTGCCCCGGAGTGAAGGAGAACAGCGTCACCGTGGCGACACCGACGACGAACCAGACCAGCAGTGTGATCGTGGAGAACGGACCGTCGAAGAAGTTGTCGCCGATGATCAGTGCCGCGACGCCCGCCGACGACACCCAGTCGATCATCAGGGCGGCGAGACGGCGTCCCGTGCTCGCGAGTGAACCGGGTCCTTCCGCCTGCAACCCGAGGCGTTCGCCCCGGAAGGACTGCGTCGTCTCGTCGGCGCCGTTCGGCAGTGCCGCCGAAGGTCCGGAGAGCCATGAACCGGTGATACGTGCCATGCTGTCCAGGATAGGCGTCGTCTCTCCGAGGGCCTCACACCGGAGCGTGGGGCTGTGTGCGCAGTCACAGCCGGTGCAAAAGCCCAGGACGATTCGACGTGTAACACGGGCGAAACAAAAGGTTGACCGGCGGGCAACACCAAGTCCATACCGTCGGCTCGACGAATTTCGCCAATATCCACTTGGCTGAAGCGACTTAAGGAGCACAAGCGTGGCGTTCACCACGGCCGAAGAGGTCATCAAGTTCATCAAGGACGAGAACGTCGAGTACGTCGACATCCGGTTCAGCGACCTGCCGGGCGTGCAGCAGCACTTCTCGATCCCCGCGTCCGCGTTCAACCAGGACGTGTTCGAGGACGGCCTCGCGTTCGACGGTTCGTCCGTCCGCGGCTTCCAGTCGATCCACGAGTCCGACATGATGCTCCTCCCCGACGTCGCCACCGCCCAGATCGACCCCTTCCGCGCCGCCAAGACGCTGAACATCAACTTCTTCGTGCACGACCCGTTCACGCGCGAGTCCTACAGCCGCGACCCGCGTAACGTCGCGCGCAAGGCCGAGGAGTACCTGAAGTCGACCGGCATCGCCGACACCGCCTTCTTCGGCGCCGAGGCCGAGTTCTACATCTTCGACTCGGTCCGCTACGACTCCGGCATCAACGGCGCGTTCTACGAGCTCGACTCCATCTCGGGTTCCTGGAACACCGGCAACGACGTGAACGCCGACGGCAGCCCCAACCTGGGCTACAAGGTCCGCCCCAAGGGTGGCTACTTCCCCGTCGCTCCGTACGACCACTACGTCGACCTGCGCGACGAAATCTCCACCAACCTGCAGAACGCGGGCTTCGAGCTCGAGCGCGGCCACCACGAGGTGGGCACCGGCGGCCAGCAGGAGATCAACTACAAGTTCAACACGCTGCTCGCGGCCGCTGACGACCTGCAGCTGTTCAAGTACATCGTGAAGAACACCGCCTGGCAGCACGGCAAGTCGGCCACCTTCATGCCGAAGCCGCTGTTCGGCGACAACGGTTCGGGCATGCACGTCCACCAGTCGCTGTGGAAGGACGGCAAGCCGCTGTTCCACGACGAGGCCGGCTACGCGGGCCTGTCCGACATGGCGCGCCACTACATCGGCGGCATCCTGCACCACGCGCCGTCGCTGCTGGCGTTCACCAACCCGACGATCAACTCGTACCACCGCCTGGTGCCGGGCTACGAAGCCCCCATCAACCTGGTGTACAGCCAGCGGAACCGCTCGGCGGCCGTGCGTATCCCGATCACCGGCAACAACCCGAAGGCCAAGCGCCTCGAGTTCCGCGCCCCCGACTCCTCGGGTAACCCCTACCTGAACTTCGCGGCGCAGATGATGGCCGGCCTGGACGGCATCAAGAACAAGATCGAGCCGCAGGCTCCCGTCGACAAGGACCTCTACGAGCTCCCGCCGGAGGAGGCCCGCAACATCCCGCAGGCCCCCACCAGCCTGTCGGCCGTCATCGACCGCCTCGAGGCGGACCACGACTACCTCACCGAGGGTGGCGTGTTCACGTCCGACCTGATCGAGACGTGGATCTCGCTCAAGCGTGAGCAGGAGATCGCTCCGGTCAACCTGCGTCCGCACCCCTACGAGTTCCAGCTGTACTACGACGTGTAAGTCGTGATGCCCGCCGACATGCGGGCCGGTACGTCCTGACGAGCCCATCCGTGGCGCCGGCTGTTGCAGCCGGCGACATGGGTGGGCTCGTTTGCGTCGCGGGCGCCCCCGGCTGCGGGCGCACGAACCGGCGCGGCGCGGCAGTCCGCAGTCGTATGATCCAGGGAACCGACCGCACGGACCGTTGCGGAACGTTCACGTGAAGACTTTCGGGAAACTTGCTCCGTTCTCCATCCCCCATGGGTCGAGAAGCAGGTGGTGCGGGATGTCAGTGCCCACGACGCCGACCGGCGTCCCGGTGCCGCGCCGTGTCGTGGTCATCCTGCTGCTGGTGATTCCGCTCAGCCAGATCCCGCTCGACATCTACACCCCGGCGCTGCCGCAGATGGTGCTCGACCTGGACTCGTCCGCGGCCGTCGTGCAGAACACGGTGACGGCGTACATGCTGGGCATGAGTCTGGCGTTCATCCCGGTCGGCCTGATCGCGGATGCGGTGGGGCGCAAACGAACTCTGCTGACGTGCCTGGCGATCCTCGTCGTCACCAGTGTGGGATGCGCACTCGTGCAGAACATCACGGTCCTGCTCGGGCTGAGATTCGTGCAGGGCGTCGGGGGGTGTGCGTGCCTCGTCCTCGCGTACGCGATCGCCGCCGACTGCTACCGCGGCGCCCGGCTCACGTCCGTGTCGGGTCTCCTCGGGGCGGCGTGGGGGCTGGCCCCGGTCCTCGCACCCGCCGTCGGCGGTGTGCTCGTGCAGTTCATGTCGTGGCGCCTGGTGTTCGGGCTGATCGCGCTTCTGGCGGCGCTCGCCGTTCCCCTCGTTCTCGCGGGACTGCCGGAGACGCTGCCGAAGGAGTCGCGGTCACCGGTCGACGCCACCGCGGCTGCGCAGGTTCTGCGAGCCGCGCTCCGCCACCGCATCTTCGTGGGCTTCGTCCTCGTGTTCGGGCTGATGGCGTCCGCCCAGATGGTGTTCGGCGTCGTCGCGCCCTTCCTGTACCAGGAGATCCTCGGCTTCTCCCCCGCCGCGTACGGCGCGGTGGCGCTCGTCGTGGGCGGCGCCAACCTTCTCGGCGAACTCGCCTGCAGCGCACTCGCCGTCCGGGTCGGCACCCGCCGCCTCGCCTTCGGCGCCTGGTGGGTGTTCGTGCTCGGTGCGCTGATACTGGCCGTCACGGCCGGGATGTCCGTCGTCACCGCACCGGCCATCACGATCGGCGCCTGCCTCGCACTCGCCGGATGCGGCGTGCTCTGCCCGCAGATGTACGGGCTGGCACTCGGGCTGTTCACCCGAAATCTCGGGCTGATCGGCGGCGTCGTCACCGCAGCCTGCTATCTCGTCGTCAGCGCGGCGATGGCCGTCGCGGGCGTGCTGCCGGAGAACAGCCAGGCACCGCTCGGCTGGCTCTACCTCGCTCTCGGCGCCGGCGCCGGAATTCTGCTCCTGCTCACCACATCCGCGCGGCGGCCGGACAGTTCCCCCGCCGAGGCGCCCGCACCACGAACCGACCGGAGGTGATCTCACGTGCCGCACCCGAGCCAGCACAGCCCAGCCGCATCCCCGGTGTCGGTGATCTTTCAACGCCGGATCGACGACGCCCGCTACGCCGAATACTCGCTGTGGCAGAAACGCGCGGCGGACGCCCTCGCGACGGTTCCCGGTTTCATCGACCAGGACATCGTGCCGCCGTCGCCGCCCGTACAGGACGACTGGGTGGACGTGCTGCGGTTCGCCACTCTCGAGGACGCCCGGGCGTGGCTCGACAGCGACCTGCGGACGGAACTGGTGGCGGAGATCAAGCACGCCTTCATCGGCAACGAGGACGTTCACCTGCTCACCGGTGAGCAGACCCGGGAGCAGTCGGCGACGTCGGTGGTCATCTCCTGCCACGTCGACCCCTCGGACGAGTCGGCGTTCATGGACTGGCAGCGGAAGATCTCTGCCGCCGAGGCAGGGTTCCGCGGCTTCCGGGGGCACAAGGTCGAGCGGCCGGTGCAGGGAATCACCGAGGACTGGACGATCGTGCTCAGCTTCGACACCGAGGACAACCTGGGGTCGTGGATGGATTCACCGGAGCGGGCCGCCCTTCTGAAGGAGGGCGAGAAGTTCAACCGGAATCTCCGGATCCGCAAAGCGAGTTACGGTTTCGACTTCTGGTTCCGCGGCACGGGCGGCGACGAAGTGCCCCCGGTGCCCGTCGCCCGCAGCAACCTGCTGGCGTTGCTGGTGCTGTACCCGCTGGTCGTGATCTGGGGACATTTCTTCAGCGCACCGTTCATCGAGGCGCACGGTGTGCCGATCGCCGTCGCCCTGTTCATCGGGAACCTGGTCACCACCCAGATCCTCGGGTGGTGGGCGGTACCCGCGGCGTTCAAGGCGTTCGGGTGGTGGATGGACCCGGCGATACCCACCCGTAGGAGGAACCTGGGCTACGCCGTCATGGTCGTGCTGTTCGCGATCTCGATCGGCGTGTGCACCCTGCTGTTCATGATCCCCACGACCTGACGCGAGTTTCCCGATTCACCTGCGCGATGTCCGGGTACATAGCACTGTGAAGGACCGAGGTCTGTTTTCACATCTGGAGAAAGGTGTGCGCGGTTGGACATGCAGCAACTGTGGGACTTCGTCTCCGCCAGGAAACAGCAACTTCTCACGGATTCGCTCCTGCACGTCAGTGCCGTCGTGCAGTCGGTGGTCATCGCCACCATCGTCGCGGTGGCGATCGGGATCCTGGTGTACCGGAGCCCGGCCGGGTCCGCGATCGCGACCGCACTGGCAGGCACGATCCTCACCATCCCGTCGTTCGCGCTGCTCGGCCTGCTCATCCCGATCCTCGGGCTCGGTGTGGCCCCCACCGTGACGGCCCTGGTGCTGTACGCGCTGCTGCCGATCATCCGGAACACCATCCTCGGACTCGCGTCCGTCGACCCCGCCGTCACCGACGCCGCCCGCGGTGTGGGGATGAGCCGCACGACGGTGCTGAGCAGAATCGAACTTCCCCTCGCGTGGCCGTCGATCCTGACGGGCATGCGGGTGAGCACGCAGATGCTGATGGGCATCCTCGCGATCGCCGCCTACGCCAAGGGCCCCGGGCTCGGCAACCTCATCTTCTCGGGACTGTCCCGCGTCGGCAGCCCGACAGCGATCCCGCAGGCCCTGACGGGGACCGTGCTCATCGTGATCCTCGCCCTCGTACTCGACGGCGTCCTCGCCGTCGTCGGCCGACTCACCACCTCCAGGGGGATCCGTGACTGATCTCGATACACCTCACACCAACGGCAGCACGGTCTCGGGCGTCGACATCGTCCTCGAGGACGTCGTCAAGAGTTATCCCGGCCAGGAGAAGGCGGCGGTCGACAACGTGTCGATGCGCATCCCCGCCGGGGAGATCGTGGTCCTCGTCGGGCCGTCCGGCTGCGGGAAGACCACCACGATGCGGATGATCAACCGGCTCATCGAACCGACGTCGGGCAAGATCACGATCGGCGGCAAGGACGCCCTGTCCATCGACCCCGACAAGCTGCGGCGCGGCATCGGCTACTCAATTCAGCAGGCCGGGCTGTTCCCGCATCTGACCATCGCCAAGAACGTCGGCACCGTTCCCGGCCTCATCGGCTGGGACAAGAAGAAGATCGCCGACCGCACCGACGAGATGCTCGACCTCGTCGGACTCGAACCGGACCTCTATCGCGAGCGCTACCCCCGCCAGTTGTCGGGCGGTCAGCAGCAGCGGGTGGGCGTGGCACGGGCATTGGCAGCCGATCCGCCGGTGCTGCTGATGGACGAGCCGTTCGGCGCGGTCGACCCGATCACGCGCGGGCTGCTGCAGGACGAGTTGATGCGGCTGCAATCCGATCTCGGCAAGACGATCGTGTTCGTGACGCACGATTTCAACGAGGCGGTGAAGTTGGGCGATCGCATCGCGGTGCTGGGCAACCAGTCGCACATCATGCAGTACGACACTCCGGAGGCGATCCTCGCGCATCCCGCCAACGACATGGTGGCCGGCTTCATCGGCGCCGACGCGTCACTGAAACAGCTGACGCTCACCCGGGTGGCAGAGGTCGAACTCCTCGATTGCCCGACCGCGTACGAGGACGGCTCGGTGGACGATCTGCGGGCGGCGATCTCCCCCCGCAAGATCAAGTGGGGCATCGTCCTCGACGCGCGGGACCGGCCGATCCGCTGGGTGTCGCTGCACCATCTGGCCACCGCCACCTCGCTGCACGGCCTCGGCGACCCGATCGACGAAGTGATGTCCACCCAGTCGACGCTGCAGGACGCCCTCGAGGCACTGCTGGCGGAGAGCAGCGCGTCGACGATCGTCACCGGCCGGCACGGCGAGTACCGCGGCCTCATCACGATCGACACGCTGGTGGCGCACCTGTCCGCGATGCGTGAGGAACATGCGCACGACGACGAGGCCGGCGAGCCGGAGCAGAACGGGGCGAGTGAGGGCGGGACACCGTCATGACGGCCGCCGTGACCGCGAAGCCCACCGCTCCGGCCGCCCGGCGTTCGGAGCGGGCCCGCCTGCTGGTCCAGCCGATCCTCGTCCTGTTCCTGGTGGTGGGTGTGCTCGGCTGGGCGTTCAGCCGAGACCTGACCGCCACGCAGAAGGGCAGTCTCAACGCCGCGAACATCGCGACCCTGACGTGGCAGCACGTGCTGATCACCGTCGTCGTGGTGGTGATCGTCGTCATCGTCGCCGTCCCGCTCGGGATCCTGCTCACCCGGCCCGGGTTCACCAAGCTGGCACCGGTCTTCGTCGGCATCGCCAACATCGGGCAGGCCGCGCCCGCCATCGGACTGCTCGTGCTGCTGTTCCTCGCGACGGGGACCACCGGATTCTGGATCGGGGTGCTCCCGATCGCGTTCTACTCCCTCCTGCCCGTGCTGCGGAACACGATCCTGGGTCTGCAGGAGGTCAATCCCGCGGTCATCGACGCCGGGCGGGGGCAGGGCATGACGGCCGGTCTCGTGCTGCGCAAGGTCGAGTTCCCGCTCGCCGTCCCGTACATCCTCGCGGGACTGCGCACGTCGCTGGTCCTCGCAGTGGGCACCGCGACGCTCAGTTTCCTCGTCAGCGCCGGCGGCCTCGGCATCCTCATCGACACCGGATACAAGTTGCGCGACAACGTCACTCTGGTCGTGGGAGCGGTGCTCGCGGTCGCGCTGGCGCTGCTCGTCGACTGGTGCGGCGCCCTCGCCGAGGAGTTCCTCGGCCCGAAGGGGCTGCGCTGATGAACGTCCTGCGGAAGGCGATCGCCGCGGCGGCCATGACGTTCTGCGGGGTCCTCGCAGTGTCCTGCGGCCTCGAATCCGGAGGCGCCCTGCCGCTGTCGGTGGAACCGGGCAGCATCCAGCCCGTGCCCGAACTGGAGGGCGTCCCGATCACCGTCGGGTCCAAGGACTTCACCGAGCAGGTCACCCTCGGGTACATCATCGAATTCGCGCTCAGCGCCGCAGGCGCCGACGTGCGCGACCTCACCAACATCCAGGGGTCCAACAGCACGCGGGACGCCCAGTTGGACGGTCAGATCGACGTCACCTACGAGTACACCGGCACCGGCTGGATCAACTACCTCGGCAACGAGATTCCGATCCCCGACCCGACCGAACAGTTCGAGGCGGTCCGCGACGAGGACCTCGAACGCAACGGCATGGTGTGGGTGGATCCCGCCCCGATGAACAACACGTACGCGCTCGCGATGAGCAGGCAGACCGCCGAGGAGACCGGGATCACCACGTTGTCGGAGTACGCGGACCTGGTGAACCGCGACCCCGCCGCGGCGACGACGTGCGTGGAGACCGAGTTCAACGTCCGCCAGGACGGGTTCCCGGGTATGGCCGCCAAGTACGGCTTCGATCCGGCCCGCGCGAACCGCCAGATCCTGCAGACCGGCATCATCTATCAGGCCACCGCGGACGGAACGCAGTGCAAGTTCGGTGAGGTGTTCACGACGGACGGACGGATCATCGCGCTCGATCTGGTGCTGCTGGAAGACGATCGCCAGTTCTTCCCGAAGTACAACCCGGCGATCACCATGCGCAAGGACTTCGCCGAGGCGCACCCGCAGGTGGCGGAGGTGATGGCCCCGATCTCCGCGGCCCTGACCAACGAGGAGATCACCGAGCTGAACCGGCGGGTCGACGTGGAGGGCGAGGAACCGGCGGACGTTGCCCGGGACTGGCTGGTGCAGAAGGGATTCGTCACGCTCCCGTGACGGTCAGCCGCCGAGGGTGATCCTCGCGACGAGGCCCCGGTGATCCGAACCCGTCAGCACCACCGATTCGACGGACTGCGCCTGCGCGTCGCTCGTGACGATGTGATCGATCGCGATCACCGGTGGCAGCGGCTGCCGGTCCGCGGGATACGTGTTCTGAATTCCGGCACCGACCTGGTCGGCGGCGTCGCGGTAGCGGCCGGTCACGAGGTTGCGGTACTTCACGTGGTCGCGGGTGGAGTTGAAGTCGCCGCTGACGATCACCGGTCCCGAGTCGGCGGGGACGGCGTCGAGAATGGCTTTGATGCGGTCCATTTCGCGTGACCACAGCGACGGATCCGACGGCCACGGCGGGACGGGGTGGAACGCGTACAGTGCCGTGCTCGCCCCGTCCGGGAGTTCCACCCTGGCCGACAGCGCGGACAGCACGAACTCCGAGTGGTGGACCTTGTCGGTCAGTGGGTACCGGCTCCAGATCCCGGTTCCCTCACCGCCGCCGCCGGGCATGAGGAACGAGTACGGCAGGGTCGATGCGATACCTGCGGCCCCCAGCCGGTCGACGGCGTCCGGGGTCAGCTCGTTGACGGTGAGCACGTCGACGTCGCGGTCCCGGATCTGCCGGACGAGGGAGTCTGCGTCCGCGTTGCCGAGCCAGATGTTGGCCTGCATCACGGTCAGTTCCGGCCCGGACGCCGACGCCGAATTCGCCACGTACAGCGGGCCCTGCGACAGGGTGGCCACCGCGGCCACGGTCAGTGCGACCCCGAACCCGATCCAGTGCCGGGTGATTCCCAGCAGCAGCACCCCGACCGCGGCGGCCGCCATCAGGTACGGCGCCGCGGACGCCAGCACGAGCAGACGCTGATTCTGGACGTCGAGGAAACGCAGTGCCACACCGAACACGCCGACGAGCACTGCGAGCCACCCGAGGGCGATCAGTGCTCGCACCCCCCAGGTGGCGATCACTCCCCGAAGACTCTCTCCACCACGGCCTTGGCTCGCCGGGTCACCCGCAGATAATTGTCGAGGAACTCGCCGGCGTCGCCGCCGCCCCAGCCGGCGATCTGCGCGACCGCGGACAGGACGCGTCCCGACCCGGGCAGCTGATCGGTGGCCTTGCCGCGGACGAGGACGAGGCAGTTGCGGGCCTTCGTCGCCGTGATCCACGCGTCGCGCAGCAGTTCGACGTCGGATTCGCTGAGCAACTCGGCGGCACCGATCGCGTCGAGTGTCTCGAGGGTCGACGTGTTGTGCAGCGACTCGATCTCGTGGGCGTGCCGCAGCTGGATCAGCTGCACGGTCCATTCGATGTCGGCGAGACCGCCGCGCCCGAGCTTGGTGTGGGTCGCGGGGTCGGCGCCGCGGGGCAGCCGCTCGGAGTCGACGCGCGCCTTGATGCGCCGGATCTCGCGGACCGCCTGCTCCGACACCCCGCCCTCCGGGTAGCGGGTCTTGTCGATCATGTGCAGGAAGCGCAGACCCAGGTCGGCGTCGCCGGCGACGTGATGGGCGCGCAGCAGCGCCTGGATCTCCCAGGCCTGCGCCCACTGCGCGTAGTAGGCCTCGTAGGACGCCAGCGTGCGCACCATCGGGCCGCTGCGCCCCTCCGGCCGCAGGCCGGTGTCCACCTCGAGCGGCGGATCGGTGCTCGGCGCGCCGAGCAGGGTCCGCACCTTGTCGCCGATGCTGTTGGCCCACTTGACGGCGACGGTCTCGTCGATCCCCTCGCGCGGCTCGCACACGAACAGGACGTCTGCGTCCGAACCGTAGCCGAGTTCACCGCCGCCGAGCCGGCCCATGCCGATCACGGTGAACGTCGCGGGAGCGGGTGTGCCGAGTTCCTTCTCGCTCGCCTTGACGACGGCGGCGAGGGCGGCGTTGAGCACGGCCGCCCACACGGACGACAGCGCCTTGCACACGCCCGGCACGTCGAGCATGCCGAGGATGTCCGCGGACGCGATCCGGGCCAGCTCGTAGCGGCGCAGGGAGCGCGCCGCCGCGATCGCGCGGGCCGGGTCGTCGTGGCGTGCGGACGCCGTCAGGATGCCGCGGGCGACGTCCTCCGGCTTCGACTCCAGCAGTCGCGGTCCGGCCGGTGAATCGGCGAACAGCCGCACCACGTCCGGTGCCTTGATCAGCAGATCGGGAACGTAGGCCGAGGATCCGAGCACAGTCATCAGCCGCTCGGCGACCGAGGCCTCGTCGCGCAGCAACCGGAGGAACCAGGTCTGATCGGTCATCGCGTCCGACAGCCGCCGGTACGCGAGCAGGCCCGCATCGGGATCCGGTGTGTCGGCGAGCGATTCGAGCAGGGTCGGCAGCAGCAGCGCCTGGATGCGGCCCTTGCGGGACGCGCCGCTGGTGAGTGCGGTGAGGTGGCCGAGCGCGTTCTCGGGGGCCGTGTAGCCCAGCGCCGCCAGCTGGCGGATGGCCGCGTCCGGGCTCAGCCGCAGCGCTTCCTTGTCGATGCGCGCCACCGATTCGAGCAGCGGCCGGTAGAACAGTTTGGCGTGCAGGCGCCGCACCCGGTGCGCGTTGCGTTTGATCTCCGCGTTGAGGACGCCGAGCGCGTCCTTGCTGCCGTCGGGACGCATGTGCGCGGCCCGGGCCAGCCAGCGCAGCGCTTCCTCGTCCTCGGCGGGTGGCAGGGTGTGCGTGCGGCGCAGCTTCTGCAACTGCAGCCGGTGCTCGAGCAGCCGCAGGAACTCGTAGGACGCCGCCAGATTGGCGGCGTCGTCGCGGCCGACGTAGCCACGGGCGGCGAGTGCGGTCAGCGCGTCGATGGTGCTCTGGACGTGCAGCGCCTCGTCGGCGCGCCCGTGCACGAGCTGCAGGAGCTGGACGGCGAACTCGACGTCGCGCAGACTGCCGCGACCCAGTTTCAGTTCCCGCTCGCGCAGTTCCGCCGGAACCATCTCCTCCACCCGGCGGCGCATCGCCTGCACCTCGGGAACGAAGTCCTCACGCTCCGAGGCGGTCCACACCATCGGGTTGAGGGCGTCGGCATACTGCTGTCCGAGGGCGACGTCGCCGATCATCGGGCGGGCCTTGAGCAGGGCCTGGAACTCCCAGGTCTTGGCCCACCGCTTGTAGTACGCGACGTGCGACTCGAGGGTGCGGACGAGTTCCCCGCGCTTGCCCTCCGGCCGCAGTGCGGCGTCCACGTCGAAGAAGGCCGAGGACCCGATGCGCATCATCTCGCCGGCGATGCGGCTGGCGATCGCGTCGGCGGGTTCGGCGACGAAGACCACGTCGACGTCGCTGACGTAATTGAGTTCGCGGGCACCGCACTTGCCCATGGCGATGACGGCCAGCCGCACGGGGCACGGGGCGTCCGGGCAGACGGCCGCGACGGCCACCGCGAGGGCGGCGTCCAGTGCCGCATCGGCCAGATCGGACAGCTGATGCCCGACGGTCTGGTACGGCAGTACCGGTTCGTTCTCGACGGTCGCCGCGAGGTCGACGGCGGCGAGCAGCATCAGTTCGTCGCGGTACGTCTTGCGCAGCGCCGCGATGGCATCGGGGCCGGTGACCTTCGCCCGGTACAGGCGGGCGTCCGGGTGGGCGCCCTCCTCGGGTTCGGCGCCGACCGCGGCCATCATGGTGGCGGTCGCCTCGTCCTTCGACGGCAGGCGGACGTCGCCGGCGAGAATCTTCCAGGACGCGGGATCCGCGACCAGGTGGTCGCCGAACGCACTGGACGCACCGAACAACCCGAACAACCGGCCGCGCAGGCCCTTGTCGGTGCGCAGTGCCGTATCGAGTTCGGCCCAGCTCTCACCGAGCCCGTCCTTGAGGCGCACCAGTGTGCGGAGGGCGAGGTCGGCGTTCGCGGCCCGCGACAGCGACCACAGCAGTTCGATGCTGTCCTCACCGACCCAGCCCAGCTCGCGGAGTTCGGACGGAGCGGTCGGCTCGACGAGACCCAGACGACCCGGACCGGGAACGGCAGAACGCGCTGCCGGAGGCTTCACCATGCTCTTGCTCACAACCCCAGATACGTCTTGAGTTCGAACGGCGTCACGTGGCTCCGGTACTCCTCCCACTCACGCCGCTTGTTGCGCAGGAAGAAGTCGAACACGTGCTCGCCGAGGGCTTCCGCCACCAGCTCCGACTTCTCCATCTCGCGCAGTGCGCCGTCGAGGTTGCCGGGCAGCTCCCGGTAACCCATGGCGCGGCGCTCGGCCGACGTCAGCGCCCACACGTCGTCCTCTGCCTCGGGAGGCAGTTCGTAGCCCTTCTCGATTCCGCGCAGACCGGCGGCGAGGAGCACCGCGAACGTCAGGTACGGGTTGCAGGCCGAGTCTGGGCTACGGATCTCGACGCGGCGCGACGACGCCTTGTTCGGCGTGTACATCGGGACGCGGACCAGCGCCGACCGGTTGGACGGACCCCAGGACGCCGCGGTCGGGGCCTCGCCGCCGTGGATCAGGCGCTTGTAGGAGTTCACCCACTGGTTGGTGACGGCGCTGATCTCGTTGGCGTGCTCGAGGATGCCGGCGATGAACGCCTTGCCGGTCTCCGACAGCTGCATCGGATCGTCCGGGTTGTGGAAGGCGTTGGTGTCGCCCTCGAACAGGCTCATGTGGGTGTGCATCGCCGAGCCGGCCTGATCGCTGAACGGCTTGGGCATGAACGTGGCACGCACGCCCTCGGCGATCGCGACCTCCTTGACGACGTACCGGAACGTCATCACGTTGTCGGCCATCGACAGGGCGTCCGCGTACCGCAGGTCGATCTCCTGCTGGCCGGGAGCCGCTTCGTGGTGGCTGAACTCGACGGAGATGCCCATCGACTCCAGCGCGTCGATCGCGTGGCGGCGGAAGTTGGGGGCGGAGTCGTGCACGGCCTGGTCGAAGTAGCCGCCGGAGTCGGCGGGCTTCGGCGGGGTGCCGTCGATCGGCCCGTTCTCGAGCAGGAAGAACTCGATCTCGGGGTGCACGTAGCAGCTGAAACCCAGATCGCTGGCCTTGTTCAGCTGGCGGCGCAGCACGTGCCGCGAATCGGCCCAGGACGGCGAACCGTCGGGCATGGCGATGTCGCAGAACATGCGGGCGGAGTGCTGATGCCCCTTGCTCGAACTCCACGGCAGCACCTGGAAGGTGGAGGCGTCCGGCTTCGCGACCGTGTCCGCCTCGGACACCCGGGAGAAGCCCTCGATCGCGGATCCGTCGAAGCCGATGCCTTCCTCGAAGGCACCTTCCAGTTCCGCGGGGGCGATCGCCACCGATTTCAGGTATCCGAGAACGTCCGTGAACCACAATCGGACGAACCGAATGTCGCGCTCTTCGAGGGTGCGAAGCACGAATTCCTTTTGGCGATCCATGTCCGCGAGAGTAAGCAAAGTTCGTTAAATCTGTGTTACTTCGTTGATTCGACTGTTCCGGATTCCGCATCGGGCCAGCGTGCGGGCACGTCGGCCGATCCCGTCACAGGCGCGGGTCAGCACATCAGGTCGGCGGGCGGCGCCGCGAGGTCGACGAGATAGTCCGTGACGGCGTCGTCGACACACGCCTCGCCGTCGAGGACGACGGTGTGCTGGGTGCCCCGGTACGAGACGAGCGAGCCGTTCATCTGCTTCGCCAGATCCACACCCGCCTGGTACGGCGTCGCCGGGTCCTCGGTCGTCGACACGACGACGACCGGCGGGATTCCCGGCGCGGACACGGTGTGCGGCGCGCCCGTGTTCGGCGCAGGCCAGAACGCGCACACGTCCAGCGGCGCGTTGCCGGTGCCGCGACCGTCGTCGAGGAACGGCGCCGCCTGGCGGTACCGCACGTCCGCCTCCCCCACGACCGCGCGGTCGGTGACGGGCGGATCGTCCATGCAGCGGATGGAATTGAACGCGTCGTTGAGGTTGGAATACGTGCCGTCGTCGGCGCGCCCCTCGTACAGGTCCGCCAGCATCAGCAGCGAATCACCCGTCCCCGACTGCAGGCTCTCCAGCCCGCCGCGGAGCGGGCCCCACAGGTTCGGCGAGTACAGCGCCTGCTGGACGCCGGTGATCGCGTCGGTGTAGCTGAGTCCGCGCGGGTCGGTGGTCGCGGCGGGCTTGCCGATCAGCGGGTCGACGAGCGCCCGGAACCTCGCGTTCGCCTGCGCCGGGTCGGTGCCGAGCGGACAGTCCTTCTGCTGCATGCACTCCGCGGCGAACGCGTCGAACGCGGACTGGAATCCGGCGGCCTGCAGGATCACCTCCTGCGTCGGGTCCTGCTCCGGGTCGAGGGCGCCGTCGAGGACCATCGCGCGCACGTTGCCGGGGAACGTCTCCGCGTACGTGGAGCCGAGCCGGGTGCCGTACGAGTAACCGAGGTAATTCAGCTTCTCGTCGCCGAGCACCGCACGGATGACGTCCATGTCGCGCACCACGTCGTTCGTGCCGACGTGGGCGAGGACGTCGACACCGGTCCGCTGCGCGCACTTGTCCGCGTAGTCGCGGTTCTCGGCCTCGGTTCGTGCGATTCCGGCGGGACTCATGTCGACTTCGTCGTCCTTGCGCCTCGCGTCCACTTCCGCCGGGGTCAGGCAGGTCACCTGCGGTGTGGACGCGCCGACGCCGCGCGGATCGAAACCGATGACGTCGAACCGCTCGGCGATGGCGGTGCCGTCGGCCACGGACGCCAGCCCGATACCCGACGCCCCGGGGCCGCCCGGGTTCACGAGCAGCGATCCGATCTTGTCGCCGGTCGCCTTCGAGCGGGAGACGGCGATCTGCGCGGTCGCCCCGCCGGGATTCGCGTAGTCGTTGGGCACCGTCACCTCGGCGCACTCGAGCGTGTCCCCGAGCGGGGACCCGTCGGTGCTGAACCCGTCGCACGAGCCCCACTGCACCTGCTGCGTGTAGAACTCCTCGAGCCCGGCGGGGATCGGCCCGGCCGGAGCGTCCTCGGCCGCCGACGGTTCGGCGACCGCCTCACCGGTGCCCTGTCCGCCCCCCGCACAGCCTGCGACGACAAGGACGACGGCGATGCACCCCGCGAACGCGGCCGGTACCCGAGCACTCTTCGACATAGGTCGATCGTGCCAGGGGTTCCGCACCGAGCAGCTTTCCCGCAGGTCAGAGACCGGTCCGCAGGTGTGACCCATTGCACCCGCGCGACCCCTTCGCTCCCCCGCGAGCCGGTGGCAGACTGTAGGCGTCATCACCCGCACCCGGGGACCCGTCGAGGGCCTCGAGGCCAGAAAGGGACAACGATGTCCGATAGCAAGTCGTCCGCGAGCACGTCAGAAGATCGGCTCTACGGATCAGCACCATCGCACGACGTTCCCAAGCGCAAGACCCGGACCCACCACCTGCAGGCCATGAAGGCCGAGGGCGAACGCTGGTCGATGCTCACCGCCTACGACTACTCCAGCGCCCGCATCTTCGAAGAGGCCGGAATCCCGGTCCTGCTCGTCGGCGACTCGGCCGCCAACGTCGTCTACGGATACGAGACCACCGTCCCGGTCACGATCGACGAACTCCTCCCCCTCGTTCGCGGCGTCGTCCGCGGAGCGCCGCACGCCCTCGTCGTCGCGGACCTGCCGTTCGGCAGTTACGAGAGCTCCCCGGAGCAGGCCCTCGCGTCGGCGACCCGGTTCATGAAGGAGGGGCTGGCCCACGCCGTCAAGCTCGAGGGCGGCGAGCGCGTCGCTCCGCAGATCGCCGCGATCACCGCGGCGGGCATCCCCGTCATGGCCCACGTCGGGTTCACCCCGCAGAGTGTCAACTCGCTCGGCGGTTTCCGCGTGCAGGGCCGCGGCGACGCGTCCGAGCAGTTGGTCGCCGACGCGATCGCCGTGCAGGAGGCCGGCGCGTTCTCCGTCGTCATGGAGATGGTGCCCGCCGAGATCGCGGGCCAGGTCACCCGCAAGCTCACCATCCCCACCGTGGGCATCGGTGCCGGCTCCGAATGCGACGCCCAGGTCCTCGTGTGGCAGGACATGGCCGGCTTCACCAGCGGCAAGACGGCGAAGTTCGTCAAGCGCTTCGGTAACGTCGGTGACGAGTTGCGC
Source organism: Rhodococcus sp. NPDC057014 (assembly GCF_042673295.1). Lineage (NCBI taxonomy): Bacteria > Bacillati > Actinomycetota > Actinomycetes > Mycobacteriales > Nocardiaceae > Rhodococcus > Rhodococcus sp. NPDC057014. The sequence continues at coordinate 280 of NZ_JBHUSF010000196.1, read as the reverse complement.
AACGCGGCCGCCGCCTACGCGGCCGAAGTGCGCACCGGAACGTTTCCGGCGGAAGAGCACAGCTTCTAGGCCGTCCTCGACTCACCGGGCCGGCACACACTCGAGGGGGATTCATGGGACAGCGACGCGTGTTCGGCACCGGACGTCGTCACCGCCTGGTCGTCGCCGCGGCCGGGGCGGTGGCGGCCGCGGCGCTGGTCACGGGGGGGGCCGGGCCGGGGCCCGCCGTGTCTGTTTTTCACATAACCGAGCCCACCAGAACAACCCGGATGGGGTTTGG
>NZ_JBHUSF010000195.1:0-16688 GCF_042673295.1 Rhodococcus sp. NPDC057014 | reverse complement strand
GTGCCAACCCCCGGGTGGGGGTACCGCCCGAGCCGTAGACGAGTCCCAATAGCCGAGGAGTGCAACCGGATCCGGCAGTTCGAGCGCGATCTCACCGACCTCACCGGGTGCGACGCGGACGCCGTCCTCGTCCAGAATTGCGATGCGGTGCCCGGGGTACGGGGCGCCCATGGTTGCGTCGTCGACCGATCCGAGAGCCGCGGAGTCGCCGATCAGGGCGTTTGCCTCGGTCTGGCCGTAGGCCTTGTTGACGCAGTCGCTGAGGTGGCTGCGGGCCCAGCCGAGTTCCGCAGCACCGGCGGGCTCTCCCCCGGTCACGACCGCGCGGAGGCGTTGCCGTGCCGATTCCCCGTGCTCGGCGAACATCCGCAGCACCGACGCGGGCAGGAAGGCGGTGGTCACGCCGAAGCGGGCCATCATGTCCAGGGTGGCCGCGGCGTCGAATCGCTGCGGCCGATGAGCCACGACGGGGACGCCGAACGACCACGGGACCAGCAGCCCGAGCATCAGGCCGCCGATCCAACCCCAGTCCGCGGTGCCGAAATACACGTCCCCGGGCCTGAACAGCTCGAAGGCGTAATCGACGCCCGCGTGCCCGAGCAGAGCGCGGTGTCCGTGGACGATGCCTTTCGGTGGACCGCTGGTGCCCGACGTGTACATCAGCAGGGCCGGATCCGAGGGCCGGCCGGGCACCGGGGCCAACGGGTCGACCCGGCGGGCGAGGTCCCCGAGCTTCGGACCACGCGCACCGTCGACCGTGAGCACGTCGACGTCGCGCAGCGAGCACCCTGTCGACTCGAGCCGGTCGACGCCCGGACCGTTCGTGACCAGCACAGTCGCACCCGAATCGGCGAGCCTGTGTGCCACCGAGTTACCGGTGAGCAGTCGCGGGACGGGCACGAGCACGGCCCCGGCGACCAGCACCCCGAACACGACCTCGGCGGCCTCGACCGACGGGTCGAGGTACAGGACCACACGGTCACCGGGCTCGATCCCGCGGGCGCGGAGGACACCCGCGATGCGCACGGCGGCGCGCTGCACCTGACCGAATGTCACCCTCTCGGGCGCGTGGGTCCCCTCGCGCAGCACGGCAACGGCGTCGGGATCGCGGGAGAAGAGGGCGTCCTCGGTGATCGTGTAGTCCGCCGCGGGCTCCCAGTCCTGAACGTGGCGGGCGTCGATCAACCGTCCCACGATCTGTGGCCGGGACGGCCCGGAGGTCAATCCAGGCGTGCCCATATGCTCTTCTCCTTGGTGAAGCTCTCGATCGCGGCCTGGCCGAGGTCGCTGCCGTAGCCGCTCTGTCCGAAGCCGCGGTACGGCGACGCGGGGTTGAGCACTCCCCAGGTGTTGATCCACACGTTGCCGGCGTCGAGGGTCTGCGCGAACCTCAGTGCGCGGCCGACGTCGCGGGTGAAGACGCCCGCGGCCAGCCCGTAGATGGTGTCGTTGGCGAGGGTGATCGCCTCCTCCTCGCCCTCGAAGGGCAGGACCGACAGCACGGGCCCGAAGATCTCCTCCCGGGCGATGCGCATGTCCGCGGTGACGCCGGCGAACATCGTCGGACGGTAGTAGAAGCCCTGCTCCGCAGGTCCGTCCGGTGACTGGCCGCCGCCGCTGATCAGCTTGGCACCCTCTTCGATCCCGGCGACGACGTACGAATGGACCGACTCTCGTTGCGCGGCACTGACCAACGGGCCGATCTCCGTTTCGGGGTCGAGAGGGTCGCCCACCCGTGCGGCCTCGACCCGTTTCTGGACGAGTTCGATCACCTCGTCGTAGATGGGCCGCTCGACGAGCAACCGGCTTGCGGCCGTGCACGTCTCGCCCTGGTTGCCGTACATCGCCTGGAAGACCACGGCGGCGACCGCCTTCGGGGACGAGTCGCCGAACGCCACGAGCGCCGACTTGCCGCCGAGCTCGAGGGAGGTCGTGATGAGGCGGTCGGCCGCCATCCGGCCGATCTGCTGGCCGACCTCGGTCGAGCCCGTGAACGTCACCTTGCCGACCAGCGGGTGCTGCACCAATGCGTTGCCCGCCACCGAGCCACGACCGGGCAGGACGTTGACCAACCCGGGCGGCAACCCGGCCTGGAGGGCCAGCTCGCCGAGTGCCACGGGGACGAGCGGGGCGAGCTGCGCAGGCTTCAGCACGATGGCGTTGCCCATCGCGAGAGCCGGCGCGATCTTCCAGACCGCCTGCACTGCAGGGAAATTCCACGGGGTGATGGCACCCACCACGCCGATCGGCTCACGCACGGTGTAGTTGAGGAACCGGCCGGGAGCCGGCGTCGTGCGACCCTCGATCTTCGTCACGAGGCCCGCGAAGTACTCGAGGGTCTCGATCATGATCGGAAGGTCGACGCCCAACGACTCTCGGATGGGCTTGCCCATGTCCCGGCTCTGCAGCTGGGCGAGCTCGATCTTGTGTTCCTCGATCAGCGCGGCGTAGCGGAACATGAGCCGGGTCCGCTGTGCGGGACGCATGCGCTGCCACGCCTTGGCCGCGGCCTTCGCGGATTCGACGGCGCGCGCGACGTCCTGAACCGTCGCCTCGGCCACGGTGGCCAAGTGCGACCCGTCGGCCGGGTTCATCGAGTCGAAGGTCGCCCCGGTCGACGACGGGCTCAGTTGGTCGCCGATGACGAGGGGAACCGTCGAGGTGAGTGCCTGCACGATTCTCGTCCTTTCTTCCGCCGGGCCGTCAGGCCAGGTTGTGTGCGGTGGGGAGGACGGCGTCAGCGAGTTCCGCGAGCTCCTCCATGGTTGCTTCGAGGGTGTCGTGTTCGAACGACGTGTCGCAGATGAAGTGGGTGACACCGAGGTCGCCGTACGCTTCGATCGTCTCGGCGTTGTACGGCGCCGTCCGCAAAGGCCGTGCAGTGAGCGTGATTTCACTCATGTCGCGGCCCGCCTCCTCCACGTACTGCTGCAGGGTGGCCAGGTAGCCGGCGTACTCGTCCGGCGCGATCGCAAGGGGGTGCCAGCCGTCGCCGATGGCAGCGATGCGGCGCAGCGAGGCGGTGCTGTATCCCGCGAACCAGACGGGGATCGTGCCACGCACCGGCTTCGGGTACATCTTGAAGTCGTGGAGCTGGTAGAAGTCGCCGTCGAAGTCGACCTCGTCTTCCTTCCACATGTGCCGCATCGCGTTGACCATCTCCGTGGTCCGCTTGCCGCGGTCCTTGAAGGGCGCTCCGAGCAGTTCGAACTGCTCCTTCATCCAGCCCACGCCGATGGCGACCGAAAGCCGGCCGCGCGACATCACGTCGATGCTCACCAGCGTCTTCGCCGTCTGGACGAGGGGACGCCACGGCAGGATCAGACACGACGTGCCGAGCTCGATCCGCTCGGTGGCCGCCGCCGCCCACGTCAACGACGTGAGGCAGTCGAGGTACGGCGTGGCGGGATCCCACAGGAACTTGCCGTCCGAGGTGTACGGGTACGGCGTCTCGACTCGGGTCGGCAGCGCGACGTGATCAGTCATCCAGAGGGAGTCGAAGCCGATCTTCTCCGCGTACCGCGAGACCTCGGTGATCGCCTCGGGCCCTGCCCACGGTCCCGCTCCCGGGATCCTGATTCCGACCTTCATTGATGCTTCCTTTCGCCGTGTTCGGTGGTCATCGGACGACCATTTCGGCCCGGAGGGCCGCGATCCGGTCGTCCTGGTAGCCGAGATCCCTGAGAATCTCGGTGGTGTGCTCGCCCAGCGAAGTCGGTGGGCGACGCACGTGGCCCGGGGTGCCCGAGAGCTTGACCGGGAGGCCCGGGACGCGCATCGGTCCGAGTTCGTCGTGGTCGATGTCGACAACGAGGTCCAGGGCCTGGATCTGGGGATGGGTGACGGCCTCGTCGTACGCGAGGACCGGGGCGCAGATGATGTCGTGGGCGGAGAGCAACTCGACCACGTCGTCACGATCGCGGGCGGCGAACCAGGGCGCGAAGGCGGAGTCGAGAGCCTCGCGGTTCTCCAAGCGGGACGCGGCGTCCGCGAAGCGCGGATCGTCGACGAGAGCCTCGACACCCATCGCCCGGGTCAGCTTGACGAAGTGGCGGTCGTTGAAAGCGACCAGGTGAACGGCGCCGCCGTCACGGGTCGTATAGGCGTTGTACGGCGCGTAGAAATTGCTGCCGTTGCCGACCTTGCCCTGAATGTAGTCGGCGAGGAGGTACTGCCCCAGCCACGGAGTCTGCAGATGGAACAACGCCCCGACCAGGGATACCGAGCCCGTTTGCCCTTCTCCCGTGCGCTGTTTCGCGAAGAGTGCGACGAGCGCGGCGATCGCGACGAGGTAGCCCGCGGCGCTGTCGGCGACGGGCGGCCCGGCCTTGAGCGGCTTCCCGGAACGTTCACCGGTGGCCTCCATGAGACCGGTGAGCGCCTGAGCGACCGGGTCCATGGCGGGACGGCCCGCGAGGGGTCCGTTGTCGCCGTACCCGCTGACATTGAGGCAGATCAGGTGCGGGTGGCGTTCGCGAAGCTCGTCGGCGGTCAGCCCGAATCGCTCGCGCACCCAGGGCAGCATGTTCTCGATGAGCACGTCCGCGGTCGAGCAGAGTTCGTGGAACAGCTCGAGACCTCCGGCCGTACGAAGGTCGAGCGCGACGGCGCGCTTGTTTCGGTTGACGCCCGAGTAGACGCCACTCATGCCGTCTCGTCCCGGTCCGAACGTCCGCGACTCGTCACCACCGATCGGCTCGACCTTGATGACGTCGGCACCGAAGTCGGCGAGCAGCGACGCGCCCAACGGGCCGGCCACCATCGTCGCGGCGTCGATCACCTTGATGCCCGACAACGCTCCGCTATTTCCGGTGAACCCCATCACAAGCTCCGTTCATTATCCTGAACTCACATCATTATTTGGAACTCCACGGACGTTACGAGCACCGCCACCCGCTGTCAAGAGGGGATTTGCCGCCGATCGGCGGGCAAAGAGCGCGACTCGGCCCCACCACGGCACCACGGGAAGAACCCGGATGCCGCGAGAGGCGGTCGTTCAGTCGCCGGTCTGCTCCACTACCCAGGCCGCGACCTGCGCACGGGAGGTGAAGCCCAGTTTCGCCAGGATGTGCTCCACATGACCCTGAGCGGTGCGCGGCGAGATCACCAGGCGGTCGGCGATGGCCTGATTGGTCAGGCCTTCGGCGATGAGGTCGGCGACCTGACGTTCCCTCTTGGTCAGACGCGTCGACGGGCCGGTGCCGTGCGCGGACGTGCCTGCCGGCTGTTCGCGGAGCGCGTAGGCGATCGCCGCATCGAAGCCGAGTTGCTCACCTCTGCGGTGGGCGGCGTCGAATGCCTTGTCCCCGAGCTTCTTCCGACTGCTTTTAGTGCATTCTTCATGGTAGACAAGCAAATCAGAATAGATCACCACTGCGCTTCCCACCGATCGCGCCAGCCCCTCCGCGGCTCCGAGCAGCACGGCGGCCCTCGGTTCGTCGTGGAGTCCGCAGGCGATCCAGGCGAGGGCCTCGAGACCGGAGGCGGCGACGCGTGGGCCGCGCACCTGCCGGGTCAGCTCCAGCGACTGCTCGAGCACCCGGACTGCGCGATCGTCATCGCCCTGTCGCCACACGGCAATCCCCAAGGCCCACAGCGAATGCGACCGATACATCTTCTCGCCGTGGAGTTCCGTGATCGCGAGAACACGTTCGAGGTATTCGATCGCCGGGTCCGTCAAGTCGCGGAGCCCATACGCCAGTCCCAACGGGTACATGACGGCGACTTCGAGCGTGCGATCGCCGCGTTCGGCGAACTCCGCGAGAGCGGTTTCCAGGTGCGAGGACGCGGATTCCAGTTCACCGCTGTAGAGGGCCAGCATGCCCTCGGCATAGGCAACGAGGGAGCGCATCATGGAGTCGCTCGTGTGCGCGGAGAGAGTCCGCGCCTCCGCCACGAGTGCCGCCCCCGCCTGCAGGTCACCCTGCACATCGGCCATCATGCCGGCACGCTGGAGTGCCTTGACCCACTCGACGGTGGGCGGACCGCTCTGCCGGGCGAGCAACTCCGCGAACCAGCGCCGCCCCTCGCCGTACAGACCCTGGGAGCCCCAGAACAGGAACAGTGCGGATGCGGTGCGCAGCGCTGCGGCGGGATCGTCGTCGGCACCGAATTCGAGGGCCTCCCGTAGGTTCGGTTGCTCGCGCTTCAACCTGCGGATCCAGTCCAACTGGTGGGCGCTGATCCACTCGGACTCCGCCTCCAGCGCCAGCGCCTCGTACCAATCCCGGTGACGACGACGCAAAGTCACGGTCTCGCCGGTCTGCTCGAGCTTCTCGCAACCGTACTCGCGGAGGGTCTCGAGCATCCGGAACCGCACCACCGACCCGCGCCCCTCCCGGATCAGGATCGATTTCTCCACCAGGGAGGTCAGCGTGTCGAGCAATTCGTCCGGGCCCAGGCCGTCGCCGCACACCTGCTCGGCGGCATCGAGTTCGAAGCTCCCCGCGAAGACCGACAGCCTTCCCCACACCAATTGCTCACCGGCGGTGCATAATTCGAAACTCCAGTCCATGGACAACCGCAGCGTCTGCTGCCGCGTCGGCGCACCCCGGCTGCCGCGCGACAGCAGGGAATAGCGGTCGGTCAGACGCTGCAGGATCTGCTCGGGCGACATCGCCCGCAACCGGGCCGCGGCCAATTCGATCGGCAACGGCAACCCGTCGAGGCGATGACAGATCCCCGCCACCGCCGCCGCGTTTTCCTCCGTCAACTCGAACCCGGGAACCGCGGCCGCGGCACGTTCGACGAACAACGACACCGCATCGTATCTGCGCACGCTTCGCAGGGACGGCTTCCGGTCAAGCTCCGGCACGGCCAGCGGCGGCACCCGCAACACGGCTTCCCCACCGATGACCAGGGGTTCGCGGCTGGTCGCCAGAATCCGCAGCGCCGGGCACACCCGCAACAGCGTCTCGGCCAGCTCCGCCACCGCGTCCACCAGGTGCTCACAGTTGTCGAGGACCAGCAGCAGGTCCCGGGAAGTGAGGAACTCGATCAACACCTCGCGTAGCGGCCGCGCCGAATGATCCCGCACCCCCACCGCCGCGGCCACCGCGTCCACCAGCGAAGACTCCTCACGCACGTCGCCCAACTCGACCAGTCGCACACCGTCGCCGTAGTCGCGTTGCACCGCCGCCGCGACGCGCATCGCCAGCCGGGTCTTGCCGACACCGCCGACCCCGGTCAGCGTCACCAGCCGTGACCCGGCGAGCAGATTTTTCGCCTCGGTGAGCTCGTTCCGGCGGCCGACGAAACTCGTCAGTTCCAGGGGAAGATTCCGCCCGCCACTCCGCGCGGACGTACCGGAAGTGCCCGTGGATCGAAACCGGCCGGACACCGGCTGTCCGTCGTTCCCCTGCGCGTCGGGTTCCATGCGGAGGGCCATGTCGTCGACCGGAAGACCGCGATCGAGTTGAATCCGCCGCAGTTCCTCACCGAAGTCGGCGGCCGTCGCCGGACGCTCGTCGGGAGTACGGGACATCGCCCGCGCGATCGCGTCGGACACGTCGTCGGGGATCCCGTGCTCACGAAGGTCGGGCACCGGTTGCGTGGTGATCCGCAGGAACTGCGCGACCACCTGTTCCCCACTGCCGCGTTCGAACGCGGCATGCCCGGTGAGGGCACTGAACAGCGTCGCCCCGAGCCCGTAGACGTCCGCGGCCGGGCTCGGCGGATCGCCCTCGAGGACCTCCGGTGCCGTATAGGCGGGCGACCCGGTGACGACACCGGTCGCGGTCTCGAAACCGCCGGAGATGTGGGCGATGCCGAAATCGGTCAGCGCCGGCTCGCCGTAATCGGTGAGCAGAATGTTCGCGGGTTTGACGTCGCGGTGCAGGATCCCGAGCCGGTGTGCGGTCTCGACCGCACCGGCCATCTTCACCCCCAGCCGCAATACCCTGTCCAGTGCGAGAGGGCCGTCCCGACGAACCCGGACCTCCAGCGAGTCCTGCGGGTGATACGGCATCACGATGTAGGGAAGGCCGCTGTCGGTGGCGCCGACCTGCAATACGCCCACGATGTTCGGGTGACCGGTCAGCCGGCCCATCGCCCGCTGCTCCCGGAAGAACCGGGCCCGGTTCTCTTCGTCGAGATCGACGGTCAGCACCTTCACCGCGACCGTGCGATCCAGGTCCGCCTGAATGCATCGGTAGACCACCCCGAAGCCGCCGCGCCCGATCTCCCGGGCGTCGTCGAAACCCGCCGCACTCAGCTCCGACACCACCACGGGAACGACCTGCCGCTGCGTGTCGAGCGGATCAGCTTCACCCATCGGACGGTCTACTCACCCCGTCGGCTGATGATCCCGAACACTGGTCCCGACGGCACGACCAGCGCAAAAAGATCGTGGGCTCACCTCTCGATAGCGTGCACTCCAGGATATAGCCGCAGACCCTGCGCGCGGGAGCATGTGAATGCCCTCGGATGCGCCGGTCCTTCGCGGATCACAGTCCGCCGACACACCCCTCGACCACGGTGGTACACGACTCGGGTCGGCCACCTGATTTCACGAGCACGCTGAGCCCGATCACCGACGCGAGCAGTTGACGAGCCGAAATGTCTGCAGGACGGTCCGCTCCGAACTCCCCGGACCGCTGCCCCTGCTCGATCGCGACCCTGAAGATGCCTTCGATCCGAGTGAACAGCTCGTCCGCTATGCGGTTCACCTCGTCGTCGACGGTGCCGAGCTCGGCCGCGGCATTGACCATGACGCACCCTCGCCGGTGCTCGCCGACCCCGGCGAGCACCGCCATCGCCGTCTCGAGGCGGGGCCTCACCGGGCCGGGCGCGGCGAACAGATCGTCGAGGTACGCGAGCCGCATCTCGGTGTAACGCCGAAGCGCTTGCAGGAACAAGTCGTGCTTGCTTCCGAAGGTGTTGTACAGGCTGCCTTTGCCGATCCCCATCTGACCAGCGAGCTCCTGGGGCGTCGTCGCGGCGTACCCCTGAAGCCAGAACAGGTCCATCGCCTTGTCGATCGCCGCATCCGCCTCGAAGAGCCTTGGTCTAGCCACCGAAGTAGGTTACTCGCGATCGATATTTGACCTCAAGGTCAAATAGCAATACGGTAACTCTCGCCCATATTGGACCCCTAGGTCAATAACGGGGTACGCCGTTTCAGGAAGGAAGGCATTTTCCTTGTCCAATCACCGCCCGAGCACTGCCCGCGAGTCACGCGTCCGCACCCACCGACCGTTGAACCTGTTCGCGATCCCCCTGGGTCTTGCCGGACTGGCCCAGGCCTGGTCGGTCGCCACGACCGCGCTCGGCACCCCGTTCGCGCTGACCCAGGCGTTCTGGCTGATCGCAGCGTTCGCCTGGATCTGGGCCGCTACCGCACACACGCATCACGCCAGGCGCGCCGAACACGGGATTTCACAACAGCTCACGCACTTCGTCCACGGCCCGCTCGCGGCGCTACTTCCGATCTCGGCGATGCTGCTCGGAGCAAACCTGCACCGCACGTTCCCGATCGCCGGAACGGCCCTGACCCTGCTCGCCATCACGGCCGGTGCGGTATTCGGCGCATGGATGCTGAGCTTCTGGATGAGCGGAGAGATGGCACTCGAATCCGTACACGGCGGCTACTACCTTCCCCTCAGCGGAGCCGGCCTCGTCGGGGCGTTTGCCGCAGCCCAGATCGGCCTCGACTGGCTCGCCGTCGGAAGCTTCGCGGTCGGCCTGTTCTTCTGGGTGATCATTTCCGTGTTCCTGTTCCTCAGGCTCGCGCTGCGCCCCACCATGCCCGCGCCCCTGACCCCGACACTCGCGATCATGATCGCTCCGCCTGCAGTCGGCTCGGCAGCATGGCTCAACATTTCGAACGGGCGACCCGACGCCCTGTTCGTGGCGCTCACCGCCGTCACGGCATTCATGGTCATGGTCCAGGCGCCGTTGCTGACCCGCTACCGCACCCTGTCGTTCTCGCACGGCTTCTGGTCGTTCACCTTCCCGGTGGCGAGTGTCGTCGCCCTCACCATCACGTGGCTCCACCTCGTACAGCCCCGTGCCTGGCAGCCCCTCACGGCCGGACTGCTCGGCGCCGCGACGCTCCTCGTGGTAACGATCGCGACGAAGTCGATCCTGTTGACCTACAAGAGCGCTCAGAAGATTCGATGAGGGATGCTTGACAGATTCCGGCGCGGATCATTATGTTCAGCGTGTTCCAAATATCGTATCGGATTCAGCATAATGAACACAGTGACTGACCGAACTCGCCGAGTAAGGAACGGGAATGATTCTGCTGGGGTATCGCGATCACAACGTCCACGAATTGGTGTGCCACGAGATCGCCGCACGCGCGGGCTACTACGACCGACTGGGCATCGAGGTGAAGGCGGTGTCCGGCTCGGACCATCCGGAAGCAGCGTTGTCTGCGGGGCTCGGCGGCTCCCTGGTCGAAACGCTTCGAGGGCAACGCCGTTGGAAAGTTGCGCTCGTCCACACGCTTCACCCGTTGTTCTGGATCTGGACACGAAAAGGGAGCACACGATCAGCCGGGCCGTCCGTCGTGGCCGGCCACCCGGAGGGATCGATCGTGTGCGCTTTCACCCAGCGGATGCTGAGTTATCGCTGGGCAGGCCGCGACGCCCCGTCGATGCTGCGCTTCCCCGCGGGAAGCGCAGGTGATCGGCAGCGACTGGAGGCAATGAGATCCGGAGAAGCCGACGCCGCCGTTCTGGGCTCCGCTTTCGCTCCCGGCACCCTGTCACGGCTCGGGCTCGCCGAATCGTTGTTCTTCGGCGTCGCCCTGAGGTTCCCCACCGCAGGCGTCGCAGTCGACGTGGACAAGATTCGAATTGACGATCCGTCGGTACGAAAGGTCGTCGCCGCACAGACGGCGGCGATCGCCAAGATCAGGAGCAGAGATCCCGTCGCACTCGACGCCGTGGCGTCGTTGCTCCACGACGACAGCGGGACAGATGCGCAGCGCTTGCTGTCGGACTACCTGTCCCCTCAGTACGGTCCCGATCCCAGTGACGTCCGCGCCGCTGGTGCAGATGCGATCGAATGGCTTGCAGGCGTGTTGAATACAGGCGGGAACACCGCCGCAGACTTCTATGAGGCGGTTCAGTGACTACTTCTCGACGTGAGCAACTGGTCGTGCACGCGCTGCCCGGGACCCACGGCACGACGGTCACCGCGCGGACGCACGAGTTGACGATCGACGAAACCACGCGGTACGGCGGACACGATGCCGGCGCAAACCCGGTGGAGCACATGCTCGCCGGCATCGCGGCCGCCTCACTCGTGGTACTTCGTCTCCTCGGCGAGGGTGCGATAGCCGACTCCGCCGTGCTCACCGTGTCCGCGACCTTGAACGTCGATCGCGTCATGGGAGCCGACGACGGCGCCGTCATCGAGCTGATCCGTCTGGACTGGGAAGTGGCGAACGCAGCATACGCCGAGCGCCTGCGCGCCGCGCTTCCCGACCTCGCGAGTCGCCGACCCGGGCAAGCACTGATCGACGCTGCGGCCACCGTCGCGGAAGAGGTGTCCGTCCGCGCATCGGCGACCGCGGGAGTGTGACTGCCCGTCGGTTACGGGTGCTCGGTGGTGCGCGCCTTAACTTACTTTTCGTACCTCAAACGTAGTTATTGGCATCGTTGGTGTATCGAGCATCCTCACAAGCCGGGTGATGCCGGACCCACCAGCTTTGCCAGTTCGTCGAGCGACCACGGCGGCCGGGTCTCGTGGTCGCGGTAGGCCAGCAGTGCCGGAGCCGGGCGGTCGAATCTGCCGACGAAGCAACCTGATCCGGCGAAGGTTTCCCGGTGATGCCTGCGGCGAGGTCGCTGGCGAGGAAGACGTACAGCTGGACGACGTAGTCCGCGGGCGCCCGACATCGCCACACCCGTACCCGGATGTGCACAGATCCGCCTCGGCGATCCCCGCGCCTCCCGCAACATCGGTGCCGCACTCGTGCCCGGCGCCGCCAACCTGCGGCCGAGGTGATTCAGCGGGTGCGGAATCCGCCGTCGACGACGAGTTCGGTGCCGGTGACGAAGCTGGCGTCGTCGCTGACGAGGTAGGCGACGGCGGCGGCGAGTTCGGTGACGTCGGCGCGCCGGCCGAGCGGGGTTTCCGGCACGACGCCGCCCTGGGCTTCCTGGGCGTTGATCGGGGTGCTGACCCCGCCGGGGACGAGGGCGTTGACGCGGATGCCGTCGGGGGCGAGTTCGAGTGCGGCGGTGCGGGTGAGGCCGAGCATGCCGGCCTTGCTGGCGGCGTAGGCGGCGTAGCCGATGGCGCCGGACGGGCCGAAGATCGACGAGGTGTTCACCACGGCGCTTCCGGTTCCCTTGCGCAGCAGTGGGATCATCGTTTTCAGTCCGAGGAAGGCGCCGGTGAGGTTGACCGACAGCACCCGGTTCCACGTGTCGAGGGCGAGGTCTTCGAGGTTGGTGACGTCGACGATGCCGGCGTTGTTGACCAGGATGTCGAGGCGGCCGTGCGTGTCGTCGACCAGTCGGTGCGCGGCCTGCCAGTCGTCGGGGTTCGAGACGTCGAGGTGCAGGTAGGTGGCGTCGAATCCCTTGGAGCGGAGTTCTTCGGCGGTGCGTGCCCCGTCGTCGTCGAGGACGTCGGCGAGGAACACGACTGCCCCTTCGCTGGCGAGGCGGTAGGCGTGCGCGGCGCCCTGACCGCGGGCGCCACCGGTGATCAGGGCGACACGGCCGCTGAGTCGGTGGGTGAGGGTGTCGCCGGTGTGGGGCGTGGGAGTCATGGCGGGTTCCTTCTGTGCGTCGGAGGGTGAGCGGAGGTCAGACGATTCCCTGGGCGAGCATGGCGTCGGCGACCCGGATGAACCCGCCGATGGCCGCGCCGGCGACGTAGTTGTCGGGGTCGTCGGTGTAGGTGGCCGCGGTGGCGCGGGTGTGCTGGTGGATCTCGCGCATGATCTGCTCGAGTTTGCTCTCGGTTTCCTCCCAGGTCCACGATTCGCGGGCGGCGTTCTGCTGCATCTCCAGGGCGGAGGTGGCCACCCCGCCGGCGTTGGCGGCCTTGCCGGGTCCGAAGAGGACGCCGGCGTCGCGGAAGATGGCGACCGCGGCCGCGGTGCAGGGCATGTTCGCGCCCTCGGAGACGGCGAGCACACCGTTACGGATCAGGGTGGCCGCGTGCTGTTCGCCGAGTTCGTTCTGGGTGGCGCAGGGCAGCGCGAGCTCGCAGGGCACGTCGAAGACGGAGCCGGTAGTGACGTAGGTGGCGGAGCGGCGTTCGGCGGCGTACGCGGACAGTCGTGCCCGGCGGATTTCCTTGACGTCCTTGAGCAGGTCCACGTCGAGGCCGGTCTCGTCGACGAGGTAGCCGGTCGAGTCGGAGCAGGCGACGACGGTGGCGCCGAGGGCCTGGGCTTTCTCGGTGGCGTAGATGGCGACGTTGCCGGATCCGGAGACCACGGCGCGGCGGCCGTCGAGGCTCTGGCCGCGGGTGGCGAGCATTTCTCTCAGGAAGTAGACGGCGCCGTAGCCGGTGGCCTCGGTGCGGGCGTGGGATCCGGCCCAGCCGACGCCCTTGCCGGTGAGCACGCCGGCTTCGAAGCGGTTGACGATCCGCTTGTACTGGCCGAACATGTAGCCGAGTTCGCGGACGCCGACGCCGATGTCGCCGGCCGGGACGTCGGTGTGTTCGCCGAGGTGCCGGTAGAGCTCGGTGATGAAGGATTGGCAGAACCGCATGACTTCGGCGTCGCTGCGGCCGGCGGGGTCGAAGTCGCTGCCGCCCTTGCCGGCGCCGATGCCCTGGCCGGTGAGGGCGTTCTTGAAGACCTGCTCGAATCCGAGGAAGCGGACGATGCCGAGGTCGACGGTGGGGTGGAAGCGCAGGCCGCCCTTGAACGGGCCGAGGGCGCTGTTGAATTCCACCCGGTATCCGCGGTTGACCTGGACCTGTCCGGCGTCGTCGACCCAGGGGACGCGGAACATCAGTTGGCGTTCGGGTTCGCAGAGCCGGTCGAGGATGCGGGCCTCGACGTACTCGGGGTGCCGGGCCAGCACCGGGCCGAGGGTGGCGAGGACTTCTTCGACGGCTTGGTGGAACACCGCTTCTCCGGGGCTGCGGTGGCGGACACTGCGCAGCACGGTGGTGACGTGGTCTGTGGAGGGCAGGGTGTCGGTATCGAGGAGAGTCATTGCGCTTCTTCCTTCTACACGATCGGAAACGGGTAGCTATCGGGACACGGCAGTGCCGGACAATGGCGCGAGGTGCTCGAGTGCGGACGAGGCCTGGAGCGCGGTCAGAAGCCTTGCGGTGTCGGCCATCTGGTCGTTCCAGATTGCTCGGACGATGTCGACGCGTAGCTCCGGTTCCTGCACCGTGGAGAAGTAGTTGGTCAGCGCCAACCCCTGCGGTCCGGCCTCGGTGTGCAGGGCGATCATGCGGGCGATCAGCTTGGCCTGCACTCCGTAGACGGGAATCTGCGGGCCGCGGGGTGCGATCAGGCCGACGAAGTACAGCTTTTCCGCTCCTTCGGGGAGGATGCCGCCCGCGTACCGCACGGGAACACCCGATCGCCAGCTGATCTGGTCGCGGTCGAGGAAGGGTAGCGAGACGTCGAAGCCGGTGGCCCAGACGATCGAGTCGTAGTACCGGGCGATGCCGTCGGAGAAGTGCACGGTGTTGCCCTCGAAGCGGGCGATGCCGGGTCGAATCTGGACGCGGCCGTGGTGGACCCAGTACAGCAGTAGATCGTTCACGGTCGTGGCCCCGTCGGCCAGGGTGCGGGCCTCCGGCCGAGGCATGCCCGGGTAGTTCTTATTCTCCCCGATCGACACGCGAGCGAGGAGCCGGCTGAGCAGGTCTTGCTCGTCCGGGGAGAACTGGGCGAGGAACGGCACTTCCTGGCGCGGCACACCGAAGTACGTCTTGGGCTGGAAGTAGATGCCCTTGCGCATCACGATGTCGGCTTCGCGGCGGTGCTGCGCGACGTCGACGGCGATGTCGCAACCGGAGTTGCCCGCGCCGACCACCAGTACCCGGTTCCCGTCGAGGTCGCCGACATTGTTGTACTCGCTCGAATGCAGTTGTCTTCCAGTGAATTCGCCGGGGACGTCCGGGATCTTCGGGCTCCACAGGTGTCCGTTGGCGATCAGGACACCGTCGAAGATGCCCTCGTCACCCCGAGAGGTGGTCACCCGCCACCCGGCGGACCCGACGGGGCCCGATCCCGCGTCGACGGGGGTTACCGACAGCACCTCGGTGCCGAAGGTGATCAGGTCGTAGTGGCCGTGGCGGTGGGCATACGATTCGATGTACTCACGAACCTGGTCCCGTCGCGGAAAGTGCGGGTAGTGCCCGGGCATCGGGAAGTCTTCGAACATCGTCATGTCCCGGGAAGTGATCAGGTGCAGGGCCTCGTAGTCGGTGTGCCAGTGCCCGCCGACCCGGTCGGTCTTTTCGAAGCACTCGACGTCGTAACCGGCTTCGCGGAGTTGTTGAAGGGCGGACACGCCGGCCGCGCCGGCACCGATGACACAGTAACGAGCCATTTTCTGCTCCCTTTGTTCGATGGGGGCGAGCGCCCCGAACGTGGTGATGTAAGTCTGGAAAGAGCGGTCGCTCTCGTAAATGGCGATATCTCGGGAACTGCTCAAGGGATACCCTTGAACAAGGCGCCGGCGCGACGCCACCCGCCGCGTCGATGACGACATGAGGAGCCCACCGATGGCAGCAACGCCCATCACCCTGCAGCAGCTGAGCTATTTCCTGGCCGCCGTCGAGCACGGTTCGTTGTCGGCAGCGGCCGAGGCGAATTTCGTTGCCCAGCCCAGCCTCTCCGAGCAGATCCGCAGGCTCGAGCACCAGTAGGGCGTGACGCTGTTCGTGCGCACCAACCGCAAGCTGATCCTCACCGACGCCGCCCGGATGCTCCTTCCGCACGCCCAGCGCACACTCGCCGCCGCGGAGGCGGCGGCCACCGCGGTCAATCCGGTACGCAATCTCACCGGCGGGACCGTCGCATTCGGGACGTTCAGCAGCGCCCACCACCTCATCCACACCGATCTGATCGAAAAATTCCGAGCGCTGTATCCGCAGGTCCACGTGCGACTTGTCGCCCTCAACTCGGTTCAGGTGGCCGACGCGGTCCGTGACGGACAACTCGAGGCCGGACTGGTCGCGCTCCCCGTCGACGACCGCGGCCTCGACGTCGGAGCGGTCGAATGGCTCGCCGAAGCGGTCTTCCTCACTCGCGATCGCGAACGCGCGCGCCGCCCGGTGTCCATCCAGGAGGTCGCCGAAGCCGAGCTGATCTTCCCGGAGATGCGGTGGGGAGACATGGACCCCACCCGGCGCCGACTGCTGCTTGTGGCGCAGAATGCCGGCGTGACGATCAGCCCGATCGTCGAAGTCGAATCACCGGCCGTTGCACTGGAACTCGCCGAGCGCGGGGTCGGAGACACGATCAGCTCGCTCCCCCTGGCCCATGCCCTGGGTTCGACGAAAGCCTTGGCCTGGGCCTCGCTGGACCCGCCGCTGTACGAGACGTTTGCGTTCATCACCCGCCGCGACGCCAGCCTGTCGCCCGCTGCGACGATCATGATCCGCCTCGCCCGGCAATTGCTCTCACAACTTCCGCAGGTCGATGTGCCCATCGAGGCCGATGCCGGAGTGTGGGCACCCCGGATTACCAAGAGGTAACGGCATTTCCACCACGTAACAGTTCGCGGCGGGGCACCGTCTCGGAC